>DATJCF010000095.1:0-21745 GCA_035514935.1 Rhodanobacter sp.
CAGGACAAGGGCTACCTCGACGACGTCAGCGCCCGCGCGCTGGCCTACCAGACCGTACAGCAGCACCTGCTGGCCGGAAAACTGGAAACCGAGAGGCTCAGCAAGCAGAACGCGATGCTTCGCCTGCAACAGACACTGGACGCCAAGGCGGTGGAAACCGGCCGGCTCTACATCCTGATGTTGCTGTTGCTCGTCGCATCCATCGCCTCCTGGCTCTATCGCCTGAAGCGTTCGCAACTGCGCTTCAAGCGGCTGTCGCATCACGACGGCCTCACCGGCATCTTCAACCACCAGCATTTCATCGGCGAAGCGGCTCGCGTATTGCAGGCATTGAAGAAAAAGCAAGAGCAGGCCTGCCTGATTTCCATCGACCTCGATTACTTCAAGCAGGTCAACGATACGCACGGCCACGCCATGGGTGATGCCGTGCTGAAACAGGCGGTGGCGATCTGCAAGCAAGAGCTGCGGCCTGTCGATTTGTTTGGCCGTCTGGGCGGCGAGGAGTTCGGCATCCTGCTTGCCGGATGTTCCCGCCATCAAGGCCTGGAGATTGCCAACCGCATCCGGGTCGCGATCGACGCCACGCCGATGGGACGCGACGATTGCGTGATAACGATTTCCGCCAGCGTGGGCCTGGCGTCCACCGAGGTGTCCGGCCATGACTTGCAGCGGCTGTGCAAGGAGGCGGACGCGGCGCTTTATCGCGCGAAGGGCACGGGCCGCAACCGCGTCGTTGCGCATGCGGCCACAGGCGATCTGTTCGACAAGGAAGGCATACCCGTGCCGGGCTCGACGTTGCGGAGCGGCGCCACGTCGGTGAGCGTCGCAGAGCTCGAGTGATGGCGAACTTGCAACGGTAGAGTAACGCTCGAAAAGCCTTGCGCGGACCACGCCCCTGATGTGGGAGCGACTTCAGTCGCGATGCCCTTGCTTTGGAGCCTCAAGGCAAGAGCATCGCGGCTGAAACCGCTCCCACTGGAAGTCGATCGGCCGGAATCAGCCGCAGCTGCCGCAGCAGGTGCTGCCGCCGCTGATATGCACGTCGGTTTCCAGCGGCACGGCCTCGCAACCCATGGTGCGCAATGCGTCCAGCACCTGGTTGCGGGTGGCATTGGCGAGGACTTCCAGGCGGCCGCGCGGGGCATCCAGGGCAATCTGCACATTGGGGTCGAGCGGGCGCAGCGCGGTGGTGAAGGCTGCGGCGTCGTGATGACAGGTGGACAGCTGGTATTGCATGGTCTGCTCCGTAAGGGGTGGCCGTTCAATGGCTCGCCATGATGCGGAAATTCCCCGTGCCTTCCCCTGACCAGGATCAACCGTCCGGCGAACGCATCCATCGCCGCCCTGCCATGTCACGCACCCGTGGTGCTGAAACGCTCCGCCAGGAAATCGCTGAAGGCACGCACCAGCAGCGAGGACTGGCGATGCTGCGGGTAAACCACATATACGTTGATGCCCTCGGGTCGAAACTTGCCCAGCACGGGCACCAGCCGGCGATCGGCCAACGCCGCGGCCACGATGAAATCCGGCAGGCTGACGATGCCCAGGCCGGCCACCGCCGCGTCACGCAACATCTCGCCGTTGTTGGCACGCATCGGCCCGCTCACGGAAACCTTGCGGACGCGCCCCTCCACCCGAAACGTCCATTCACCACGACGCGCGCGCCCGTAAGTCAGGCAGGCATGCGACACCAGTTCGCCGGGCGCCGATGGCGTGCCGTGACGGCGCAGGTAGTCGGGGCTGGCGCAGGTGATCAGTTGCACCGCGGCGATGCAACGCGCGATGAGGCTGGAGTCGGCCAGCGTGCCGATGCGCACGGCCATGTCGTAGCCCTCGCCGATCAGGTCGACGGTGCGGTCGTTGAGCTCCAGCTCGACCACTACCTCGGGATGGCGCTGCATGAAGGCGGGGATTACCGGCCCCAGATGCAGCGTGGCAAACGTCATCGGCGCGCTCAGCCGCAACAGCCCGCGCGGCGCGGCGGTCTGGCTGGTGATCAACTGCTCGGCGGCATCCACCTCCTCCAGGATGCGCTGGGCACGTTCGTGGTACGCCAGGCCCAGATCGGTGACGCGCAGCTGCCGGGTGGAGCGCACCAGCAAGCGCGCGCCCAGCCGTTTCTCCAGCGCGGCAATCCGCTTGCTGACGAACTGCTTGGACAACCCCAACCGATCCGCTGCCGCCGTGAAGCTTTGCGCATCGACGGTCTCGACAAAGATCCGCATATCTTCAAGCTGGTTCACATTGTCGCCTTGAGGTTGACAGTATTAAGTACTTCATCATCTTTATTGGATCGAATGGCGACTCTAATATCCCACTCCAGACGCAGCAACAACCCGCTTCCGCACTGGATTCCGTGACACGCCGGAGCGGGCGACCCACGCTGCCACCCATCAACGAGGAGAGCACCATGATGCAAGTACGCAAGGCTTCCGACCGCGGCGTGGCGGAACACGGCTGGCTCAGCTCGCGCCACACTTTCTCGTTCGCCGGCTACATGGATCGCGCGCAGATGGGCTTTTCCGACCTGCGCGTGATCAACGAGGACCGCGTGGCGCCAGGCCAGGGCTTCGGCAGGCACCCGCACCGCGACATGGAGATTTTCTCCTACGTGCTGGAAGGCGCGCTGGCGCACAGCGACAGCATGGGTACCGGCTCGGTGATCAAGCCCGGCGACGTGCAGTTGATGAGTGCCGGCAGCGGCGTGACCCATAGCGAATTCAACGGGTCCGACGATGAAGGCGTGCATTTCCTGCAGATCTGGATCGCACCGGCAAAGGCCGGCGGCGAGCCGGTGTACCAGCAGCGCCACTTCGCCGAGGCCGACAAGCGCGGTCAGCTGCGCCTGATCATCTCGCCGGATGGCCGCGACGGGTCGCTGCGCATCCAGCAGGATGCGTCGGTCTACGCCGGCCTGTTCGATGGTGATGAAAGTGCCCCGCTGGCACTGGGCGACAACCGCCATGCCTATGTGCATGTGGCCCGCGGCAGCATCGAGCTCAACGGCGTGAAGCTGGAAGCGGGCGACGGCGTGCGTTTGCGCAACTCGCGCACGCTGCAACTGGACAAGGGCGAGAACGCCGAGGTGCTGGTGTTCGACCTGCGCCCGCAGGAGCTGCCGCAGATGCCGTGATGCACGACGACGCGCCGGATGGCCAAACCGGCCATCCGGCGATGGTTCCCGTCAAGCTTCTACCGGCAGTGCAATCCGGCGACAATGCGCGACCACTCCACAGGAAACCGCCCCATGATCCAGCGTTTCGATACCGGCCCGCGCATGTCCGAAATGACCGTCCACAACGGTGTGGCGTATCTCGCCGGCCAGGTGGCCGGGGACGCCGGCGCCGACATCGTCGGTCAGACCGAACAGGTGCTTGCCGCCATCGACGCCCTGCTGGCGCAGGCCAAGACCGACAAGCGCAGCATCCTGCGGGCTGAAATCTTCCTGGCCGACATGGCCGATTTCGCCGGCATGAACGAAGCCTGGGGTCGCTGGGTGCCGCAAGGCGCCACGCCTGCGCGCGCCACCGTACAGGCGAAGCTCGCCAGCCCCGGCTGGAAAGTCGAGATCGTGATTACCGCCGCGATTCCCTGATTGCCCTTATTGGCCTGAAGATCTGGTGGCGTCGATCTCCCGCCACCAGCGCCGCGCCGTGGCAACGGCCGACCTCACACCTTGGACTATCCGGTCTCCCGAAGCCGTCGACGCCGAAGCGTTTGCGGTGGCGGGCGGCCACACAAAAGTCGCGACGCTGCTTGGCGGCATGTCGTAAGCGAAGCGGATCGAGCCCTGGCTTACGGTCAGGTGGTTGATTTCGGCCTTGTCGTTCACCGCCACCAGCACCACCGAGCCATCGTCCGGATTCTGGAACGCCAGCTCGTGGATGCCGATGTTGGTGTTGCCGGATTTCACCCGCGCGGCGCCCGGCAGCACGAACCGGCTGAAGTGGCCGAACGCGTAATACTCGTCATTGCGGCTGACCGCGCCGGTGGCCGAGTCGATGGTGACCACGCCCTTGCATTCGTCGCAGCCGCCGGCGTGCGGGCCGTGGTTCTGGTCCAGTGCCAGGTTCCAGTAGACGACGCCGCGTGCCCAGTTGCGCACGCTCTCCATCACGATGTTGCGCGCAAACAACATCAGTTCGCCCTTGCGCGCCGACGGCCAGTCACCGCCCGAACACTCGGTGAGATAGGCGTCCATTTGCGGGTAGGCGTCATGCACGGTGGATTGCGCGCTGGGGTTGCCGCGATAGCAATGCCAGGCAATACCGGCCATGTGGCGCCGGGCATCGGGGTCAGCCAGCACGCTCAGCGATTCGCTGGGCGTATCCCAGTTGTGATCCCAGCCGAGAATCACCGGCGCGTTCTTCCGACCTGCCAGCGCGGGGCCAAGATACTGGCCGATGAGGCGCGCGCGCGCGGCAGTGGACACCTCCATCCCCGGATAGGTCAATGGCAAAAACGCCGGCTCGTTCTGCACGGTCAGCGCGAAAATGGGAATGCCGTAGCCCTGGAAGGCATCGACGAAACGCACCAGGTAATCGGCAAAGACCGATTCGTACTGCTCCAGCAAGGCGCCGCCGATCAGGTTGGTGCTGCTCTTCATCCACGCCGGTGCGCTCCACGGCGAGGCGATGATCTGCACATCGGGCCGCAGCGCCACGATCTCCTGCAACGCCGGAATGAGATAGGCCTGGTTCGGCACCACGTTGAAATGCTGCAAGCCGAGATCGACTTCACCGGCGGGCATGTCGTCCAGGGTGTAGTGCTGCAGCGAGAAATCCGACGCGCCAATGGTGATGCGCAGCATCCGGAAGTTGAGCCCCGGCGGCGGCCCGAAAAGCTCCTGCAGCAACGCGCTCCGCTGCGATGCACTCATTGCATTCCGGATCAGCCAGGCCGACGAATCCGTCAGCGCCGCGCCGAAGCCGACCATGGTCTGGTACTTGCGGCTGGGGTCGATGACCACATCGGCCGGCACCGCCTTGGCATCGTTTTCACCGGCCATCACATCGAACTGCCGCGCCAGGCGCAAACGGCGATCGGCGGTGCTCACCCACACATGCACCAGGACGCCAGTCGGCTGCAACACACCGGCGGTGATGTTCGCGAACAGCGGTGGACGTGGCCAATGCAGCCCCGCCATGGCCAGCAGCGTCAGCAGGATCACCGACAGGAACGGCGTCCAGCGCCCTACCCCCTGGTTTTCATCCATGGCCAGCGCACTCACCACAGCCGATGGCTGCCTGGCGCCAGCCGGCGCTGTCGGCAGTCATCGGCCCCTGATTTCGCCGCACACTGCATCCATCATGTTTCCGGTGCCCGCGACGGTCGACCCCCCGTATCAGGCACCGATCGTTGGGGACTCTCATTTCGACCCGTCAAGAACTCGCGTGCAAGCCCTCCAGCCTACAGCTTGTAGTTGATGCCGAACAGGATGGTGCGCCCCCAGGTGTCATATTCCAGCGGGCGGGTAAGCGGCGCGTTGTTGGCCAGGGTGGAGACCTGCACCGTCGAATCCGCCGAATTGGTGAGGTTGGTGACCTGCAGCAGCAGCGACAAGCCGTTGAGACTGCCTCGGGTGAACGCGTAGCCCAGTTGCAGGTCGGTCTGTCGGTTGGCCAGGATCTTGGTGTAGCCCAGCTGGTCGAACAGCGCCACCGCCTCGCCGGTGAACGACGACCGATAGCGTTCAGCCACCCGTATCGAGAAGCCGTAGCGTTCGTAGAACAGCGCAAGGTTGGCCACCTTGCGCGACAACCCGGGCAAGGTCTTCGGGCCACCCGGAACGGACGAGATGGACGACAGCGGTATCGAGCTGTTGGTCAGCGAGAAGTTGGCCTGTGCGCCAAATCCTTCCAGCGCGGGCGTGAGCAGGCCACCCTCCAGCGCGCCGGACAATTCCAGGCCATCCATCTTGCCGCCCGTGCCGTTCTGCGGTGTGGTGAACGAGCCGGTGTTGCTGGTCGGCACCAGGGTCGGGGTGTCGTTGGTGTAGTGGGAAAAATCGTAGTCGAGCACGGTCTGGTTGTAGATGTAGTTCAGCAGGTTCTTGTGGAACACCGCCGCGGCCATGTAGCTGGCCTTGCCGAAATACTTCTCCCACGACAGGTCGGTGCCGACCGCCACGTACGGGCGCAGTTGCGGATTGCCACCGCGTCCGGACCACAGCACCTGGCCCGCGCCGGGGCCGTTGGTGATCTGCGACACGCTGGCCGACGTGGCCACTTTCTCGTCGTCGATGCGGCCGCGCGCCATGCTCTTGGCCAGCCCCAACCGCAGGTATTGGCGTTCGCCGATCTCGGCCACCAGGTTCAGGCTGGGCAGCACGTTGTTGTACGAGGCGCCATCGCTGATGTTTCCCACCAGCGTATCGCCGTTGGTCTGCAGCGCCCGCGACGACTGCCTGGTGCGCACGAACTGTACGCCCACGTTGCCACGCAGCGGCACGCTGCCCAGGTGCGTGTCGAGGTTGAACTTCACGTAGGCCAGCGGCACCTTTTCCTCGACGGTGTAGTTGCGGCTCCAGTCGCCCTGCCCGTTTTTCCGCACCCGATAGAACTGGCCGCCGTACAACGCGCCCAGCACGTCGTAGTTGAGAATGCCGTCGATGCCGCCGTAGCCCAGCGACGTGGGGCGATACAGCATCGCCGGGTCGACCGGCACGCTGAGGTGTGCCTGGTACGTATCCTTGGTGGAACCGTTGCCGTTGAGGTAGGCGAAATAGACGTCCGCATGCTTGGTCTTGGTGCGGTCCGACCAGGCCAGGCCCACATCCATGTCGCTGAAGATCCAGCCCAGCGGATGGCTGGCCTGCAACCGGAACGCGTGGATGGTGTCGTCCTGGTGGTCGAACTCGTCGCGGCCGTTGTAGCCATAGCCGGGCGGATCGTTCCACGGACTGCCGGGGTCGGTGAACACCATCGTGGCCGGGTCGGCCAGGTCAACGCCCGGCGTGAAATGCGGGTAACCGAACGCGGCCGGCGTGTCGAAACCCACGCTGGTGAACGCGCCATCGGCCAGCCCGCTGAACAGGTAGGCGTCGTGCAGTTTCACCCGCGCGCTGGATGAGGACAGGTCGGCCATCAAGGTCCAGTCGCCCAGGTACAGCTTGTTGTTCCAGCCGATGGAATAGAGCTTGTCGTGCTCCCGCGTGTATTCGTTCTGCAGGATCGGCGCCACGCCGAGGATCGTGCCTGAGGTGACGATCGGCAGCGGCTCGCCCGGTGAGGTCTGCACGTTGTCGTAGGAAACATGGTCGTACGGGCTGCTCGACCACTGCGCGCCGTTGGTGTAGCGGCGCTTGCTGAAGGTGGAGTAGTACATGTCCAGCTTGGAGTAGTAGACGTCGTTGGGCGCCCACTCCAGCACGGCCATCACGCCATTGCGCTTCTGCTCCTGCGACTGCGCGCGCAGCTGCATACCTTCCTGCGAGATCACGTTGTCGGGCATGCCCGGCGTATGCGGGCCGCCCCAGTTCTGGTCGATGCCGGCGCTGCCGTTGTCGGCGCTCCACCACCACGCCTGGTACTGCCGCTCCTGGATCGGCTGGTCGACCATGGACACGCCCAGCGCGATGCCCAGGGTGTGGTTGAAAAACTGGTCGACGTACGAAAAGCTGGCGCGGTGCCCGCTGGTGCCCGTTCCCGTGCCGGGGTTCATCGAGCCATTGCTGTTGTGCGCACCGCGCAGGTTGAACACGAAGGTCCGCTTGGACAGATCCAGCGGGTTGATGGTGTGCAGGTCGACCGTGCCCGACAGGCCCTGGCCGACCAGGCTGGCATCGGGCGTCTTGTAGATGGTCACACCGTTGATCAGCTCGGCGGGGTACTGGTCGTACTCCACGCCACGGTTTTCGCCTACCGTGGCCTGCTCGCGCCCATCCAGCGTGGTGCCCGCAAAATCCGGCGACAGGCCGCGGATGGAGATGGCGTTGGCCTGGCCATTGGCGCGCTGCGTGGCCAGGCCGGGTACGCGCGCCAGGCTGTCGGCGATGCTGACGTCGGGCAGCTTGCCGATGTCCTCGGCCGAGATCGCCTCCACGATGTTGTTCGAGTCCTCCTTGGCCTTCATCGAGCTGGCGATGCTGCCGCTGATGCCGGTGACCACCACCTGGCTCAAATCAGTCACCGCTTTTGCGGGTCTCTTCACAGGTTTTCTGGACGCAGCGCTGGTGTCGCCGGTCTTCGCATCGCCGGCTTTCTGCGGCGCCGGAGTGCTGGCGCCGGCGCTCGCCGGCGGCGGTGTACTACTCGACGTTGTCTGCGCCGATGCGCTCTCCATGCCGGTGATGGCGAGCAGGGCCGCTGCACAGGCAACGGCCAATGGACGGAAACCGGCATGCGCCAGGGATCCCTGCAATGCACAACACGACTTCATGATGGACGCCCTTCTTGGTGGTGGACCTTGTCAGCGGCGTCAAGCAGACCTGGCGCGCGGCACCTGTTGTGCACGGCTTCGCGTCCCGCATCCGGCATGCCGGCAAACATGGCGGAGCTACCGTTCCGTCGCCGGCCACCAGGGAGCGCATACACGCGCTGCCCATGAGCAACGGCGACAAGACACCACGAGCGATGTGGAGATTATGAAAAGACCGGCGCCACGCCAGTCAGCGACCGAACTGCGCCACCACCGGGAAATGGTCGGAGGGATAGCGCGGGCCTTCATGCGCGTCCACCGTTTGGACATCCAGAACCTTGAAGCCACGACTCAATATCCAGTCGATGCGCCGGTCCGGCGTGCCGGTGAAGTTGTGGAAGGTCTTGTCCGGGCCGGCGCGGCGCGGCGACGTCAGCCACGCGTCCTGAAGCGTGCGGGTCAGCTCCTGGTGCACGGGTGTCTCCGGCCCGCAATTGAAATCACCGGCAAGGATCACGCGCTCGTCGGCGGGAAGCCCGGCGATGCGCGTCAGGATCATGTCGGCGCTCAGCATCCGCGCATGCACATCCTCCAGCCGATACGGGAAATGCGTATTGAAATACGCGAAGCTGCCGCCGCCATCGCGAAAGCGGAACCGTGCCCAGGTGACCATGCGCGGATAAGGCTGCCCCCAGGTCTTGCTGCCGGGCACGTCGGGCGTGTCGGAAAGCCAGAAATCGCCCGAGCGTTCCACCTGCAAACGGTCCGTGCGGTAGAACACGCCCATGTGCTCGCCCTTGCTGCCGCCGTCACGCCCCTGCCCGAACCAGGCGTAACCCGGCAGATGCGCGGCGAGATACTCGCCCTGCTCCTCGGTCAGTTCCTGCGTGCCCAGCACATCCGGATGCTCCGCCAGGATCACCTTCACCATCAGCTCGCGCCGATTCGCCCAGGCATTCATGCCGCTGTCCACCGGCACGCGCACGTTGAACGTCATGACTTTCAGCGGCGCTTCGGCGGCGGTGCTCGTGTCGGCCATGCCAAGCATCGCCACGCAGGCTAGCAGCGCAAACCAGTGGCGCAGATTCATTGCAAGGCTCCGGGCATGACGTGTAATCGAAGCGTCGAGACTAGCGCGAAAAACTGCGATGAAACATCGCGATCAGACGAATGCCCAACCGCCCTCGGTACGCGCGTCCGCCCGCACCACCGACGTGCCGGGGAAATGCGAACTGAAATACAGGCTGCCATCGCGGATGGCATCAAGCGCCCAGGCGCGCGATCGGCGCGCCTGCTCGCCATCCGCGCAGAACACGGAGTTCCAGTGGGGATGGTGAAGCTGCAGCGGATGGTGCATCACGTCGCCACCGAACAAGGCGCTCTCGCCATCGGAGGTCAGGCCGATCGACATGTGGCCCACGCTGTGGCCCGGGGTGGGATGAAAGCGGAAACCCGCTTCAATCTCCCCACCACGGTCGTCCAGGCGTTGCACCAGCCCCGCATCGATGAGCGGTTGCACGCTGTCGTCGAAGATCATGCGGCGGGACGCGGCGGCCGGGGTGGCGTAGAAATCCTCTTCCGCCTGCGCGTACACGTAGCGCGCGTTCGGAAATGTCGGTTGCCAGCGACCATCGACGAGGCGCGTGTTCCAGCCGACGTGATCCACATGCAGGTGCGTGAGCAGCACGAGGTCGACATCCTCCGGGCGCACGCCCGCGTTGGCCAGCCGCTGCAGGTAGCCGGTATTGAGCTGGTCGAAGACACGGTTGAACGGCCGCGACTTGCCATTGCCGATGCCGGTATCGACCAGCACGATCAATCCATCGACGCGGATCAGCCAGCTGTGCACGCTCATGATCAAGGTCTGGTCGTCATCGGCAAGCATTTCCGGGTGCATGGCGTCGCGCCACGGGGCGACAGCGCATTCGGTCCAGTCGGGAAAAACCTTCGGGCCGGGCAGCGTGGTGAGCAGACGGTCGGTAATGCGGGTGATGTGGGCGCTGCCCACGCGATAGATCGTGCTTTCGGTCGTCATGGCGGCATCCGCGAGAGGGAGTGCACTACGATGGGGCCCCGCGCGCGATGAGCGTTAGCGCCCCGCTTGCATACCCGGTATCCAACCCATGGATATGAAACGCGCCGATATCGGCCTGCTGTTGTCGCTGGACGTGCTGCTCGACGAGCAGCACGTAAGCCGTGCGGCCAACCGTTTGAACCTCAGCCAGTCGGCGATGAGCAGCCAGCTTGCGCGATTGCGGGAATGGTTCGGTGATCCGTTGCTGATTCCGTCGGGCAATGGTCGTGGCATGGTCCTGACGCCACGTGCCGAGGCCTTGCAGATGCCGCTTCGCGCCGCTCTCCAGACGTTGAACGACGCCATCGCGGCGAACGCATTCGACCCGCAACACGACGCCCGCACCTTCACCATCGCCGCCAACGACAATGCCTTTTCGGCACTGGTACGACCGCTGGCGCAAGCGGTGTTGCGGGAGGCGCCGGGAATTCGCCTGCGTTGCATCGCGCCGGATTACGCCGACATGGCGCCGCTCATGGAGCGCGGTGACGTGGATCTCTACCTCGGGGCGGCGCGCATGGTGGCGCCCTCGTTGAAGCAACGGCTGCTGCTTCGCGACGGCTTCTGCGTGGCCCGCCGCCACGACGATCCGGCGTCCATGGACATGGCCGTCTACACGTCGCGTCCGCACGTGCTGATCTCACCCACCGGCCAGTTCTCCAGCATCATCGACGATGCGTTGGCCAACCTGCAGAAGAAACGTCGTGTGGCCATGACGGTGGCCACGTATACACAGGCGGCCAGCATGGTGGCCAGTTCCGACGCCTTGGCGACATTGCCCAGCGCGTTCCTGCGCAGCCTGGGTTTTTCGCTGCGCATCGATCCCCTGCCCTTTGCGCTCGACGCCTTCGACTACGCGATGGCCTGGCATCCGCGCGTGCAGGACGATCCCGCCCATCGCTGGTTGCGCGAGCGCCTTCTCGCCGGGCTGCACGACGGTTCCGGCGCATAGGCGGGACCCGAATCGCCGGCTTCACGTAACGCGCCGGCATCCGTTATTGCTACGCCGTGACGGCCGCATCTTCCGCGTCAGCGCGACGCAGGCCGGCGCGCATGTCCGCGCCGGTCGGCTGCTGGAACAGCGACAAACCGAACTCGGGCAGGATCGCGATCAGGTGATCGAAGATGTCGCCCTGCACGTTGTTGTGCGCCACAAAGCCGGTGTCCACCGTATAGCCGTAGATCTGCAGCGGGATACCGGTGGGACCGGGATCCAGCTGCCGCACCGCCCAGAACAGGTCGGTGTTCACCCCGGGATGGGCCAGCACATAGGCTTGCATGTAGGCGCGGAAACTGCCGATGTTGCTGAGCCGGCGCTGGTTGATGGGCAGCTTGCCCGCCTCGCCTTCCGCGGCATTCCACTGCGCGATTTCCTCCTGCTTGCGCTCGAAATAGCCGTCCAGCAATTTGAACTGGCGCAGGTGTTCGATCTCCCCGGGCTTCAGGAACCGCACGCTGGTCAGATCGATGTTGAGCGCCCGCCGTATCCGTCGCCCGGTGGCGTACATGTGGCGGTAATTGCGATACGACTTGGAGATCAGGTGCCAGGTGGGCACGGTGCTGATGGTCTTGTCCCAGTTGACCACCTTGATCGTATGCAGGGCGATCTCCACCACGTCGCCGTCCACGTTGTCGTCCGGCAGCGAAATCCAGTCGCCCACTTTCAGCATGTCGTTGGAGCTCAGCTGGATGCTGGCCACCACCGACATGATCGTGTCCTTGAAAATCAGCAGCAGCACCGCCGACACCGCGCCCAAGCCGGCCAGCAGTGACAGCGCCGAGCGATCCACCAGCACCGCGATGATCACGATGATGCCGATCAGCCACACGAAAATCTTGACCAGTTGCACGTAGCCCTTGATCGAGCGCTCGCGCCCGCGTGGACTAGCCTGGTACAGATCCTCCAGCGCCGACAGCGCGGCGTTGAGCGCCAGCACCACATACAGCACGACCAGCGCCATCGTCAGCGTCGACACCAGGGTATCCACCAGCACGGTCACGCCCGGCACCCAGCCGATACCGCGCTGCAGGACCAGCATCGGCGCCACCTGCGCCAGCCGGCGGAAAACGCCGCGCTTTATCAGTGCGTCATCCCAGTGCCAGGCCGTGCGTCGACTCACCGTCGTCATCACCCGCACGAGCACATGACGCACCAGCCACGCCACCAACCAGGCCACCGCCAGCAGCGCCACGCCACCCAGCAAGGTATGCACCCACGCCGGCGCCAACAAGACCTTCAAATCATCCATCAAGCCCTTCCGTCACACTGAAAACCGCCCCCTACTGTAAGGGCATGGATCAGGAAGACCAACGCGACGACACGACGCTCAGGTCACGCGTTCGCCAGCCGCCACGCGAACGGCGGTCACATCCGCCGGTGTCGGATGAATGGTCAAACGCGGGCGCCCGCTTGCCATCGACAAGCGCAAGCGCCGATGCCGGATCAGATAGGTGATGGCCACCGCAGCCGCTGCCAGCCCCGCCAGCGCGCCGACTCCCAGTGCCCAGCGCGCACCGAAACGGTCGACCACCCAACCAACCAGCGGTGCACCGATCGGCGTACCGCCCATCACGACGGCAATGCGCAGCGCCAGCACCCGACCGCGCATGGTGCGTTCGGTGGTGAGCTGCATCATCGAGTTGCTGGCGGTCATGAAAGTGAGCGCGGCCAGGCCCACGAAAAACAGCACGATCGCGAACAGCACCGGACTGGGCATCACCGCCGCCACCGCCACGGCGATGCCGAATGCGCCCGCGGACACAGCCATCAGCACCATGCCGGGAAACGGGCGGCTGGCCGAAAACAAGGCGCCGCACATGGTGCCCGCCGCCATCGCGGAGGTCAGCAAGCCGTACTGGCCGGCATCGCCATGGAACACGGTGACCGACATGGTCGAAATGAAGATGGCGAAGTTGAAACCGAACGTGCCCAGCAGCAAAAGCATCACCAGCACCGCGATCAGGTCGGGACGCTGGCCCACGTAGCGAAAGCCGGCCAGCAGACTGCCGCGCGTGCGTGGTGGCCGCGGCTCGACCAGCAACTCGTGCAGGCGAAGAAACCCCAGCGAGATCAGCACGGCGCCGTAAGAGCCGGCGTTGACCACGAACAGCCAGCCCTCGCCCACCGCGGCGATCAACACGCCCGCCACCGCCGGGCCGAGCATGCGTGCCGCGTTGAACGAGGCGGAGTTCAGCGCCACCGCATTGGCCAGGTCGTCGTCGCCGACCAGATCCGACACGAACGCCTGCCGCGCCGGCGCATCGAACGCCGTCACGCAACCGAGCAACAACGCAAAGCCATACACGTGCCACAGCTGCACCACACCGGTGAGGGTGACGATCGCCAGGCCCAGCGCCAGCAGGCCCGCCGCGCCCTGGGTGAGCATCAGCAGCTTGCGCCGATCCATGTGGTCGGCCGCAAAACCGGACAGTGGCAACAGCAGCAGGGGCGGCCCGAACTGCAACGCCATCACCGTACCCACCGCTGTGGCGTTGTGCTGGGTGAGCACGGTAAGCACCAGCCAGTCCTGCCCGATGCGCTGCATCCAGGTGCCCACGTTGGACACCAGCGCGCCGGCGGCCCACAGCCGGTAGTTGTAATTCCTGAGCGAGTGGAACATGCGGTTCATTGCGTGCCTGACAACTCCATTGGCGCGTGGCCACCGTTCAACCCGATGAAATCCGCGCCGCGAACGCACGATAAACGCCGACGGCGAACGAAAGCGTCAGACCCGTGAGCATGGTGTGCCCGCAAGACAGGCAGACGATGGAGCGGAGGCATGGGGACGGTTCGGGCACAAGGTGACGGCGGCAGGGATCGGCCGCCGTCGACAAGGTTACATGGTGTCGCCCGCAAGCCTCCCGTGCCAAACGTAGCGGTGAGCAGCGGCGACGCCAGAATCCGCCGCGAACAAGCTGCTCATCCGACGCACACTACTTCGCTGCGGCAGGCTTTTGCGTCCCCGCGTTATAGGAAGCCAGCACCGCACCACTCGCCCGATCGAGCAACACCATCGCGCCACGCTGCGCACCAAGGGTGAAATGGATCGTGGCACCGGTGATGGTGTCCTTGATGTCGACAGTCTGGTCCTGCAG
Organism: Rhodanobacter sp.; assembly: GCA_035514935.1. Lineage (GTDB taxonomy): Bacteria > Pseudomonadota > Gammaproteobacteria > Xanthomonadales > Rhodanobacteraceae > Rhodanobacter. Next base: position 14,528 of record DATJCF010000095.1, read on the forward strand.
CGAATCGGAGGCGAAGCTGTACAACACGGCGTCGTCGAGCACGGTGGGGAACGCCAGCACGCCGGGCGACAGCGGCTGCAGTTGGGCGAACGCGGGGGCCACACCAGCTTGCGCCAGCGCCCACGCATACAGCGCCGCCTGCGTGTCGTAGCCCTCGGCGAACGCCACCGGATCGGCCACCCAGATCAGCTTGCCCCTGCCATGGCGCACGACCTTCAGCGAGGCACCGTCGTCGAACCGCATGCTTTCGATCGGCGCCTGTTGCACGCCGGCGGGATAACTGACTTGCAACGGATGGTCGTGACCCGGCAACCTCAGCGTGGATTGCCGTACGGCAATGGGAAACACGTCCGCCTTGAGCTTCAGTGGAGCCAGCCGGTCGACCGCCTGCCAGTGCTCGTTGCGCTGCACCGGCCCGGACACCAGCAGGCAGCCACCGTTGGCCACGTAGTCGAGCAGGTGTCGCCACGCGTCGTCGGTCAGCGCTTGTGGCGCCGGCAGGATCACCAGCTTCGGCTGACCGAGTTCGGCCAGGCGATTCTCCGGCAGCAGCCGCGCGGGCGTGTGGGTGTCATAGGCCAAGGCACGCAGCGACTTTTTCTGGGTGGCCATGGCCAGGTCGCGCATGCCGCTGTAGAGCAGCGACTGCGACGTCACCATGGCGACGGCTGGCGGCTCGATGCGAGTGAAGCTGGCCGGGCTCGCCGCCACAAAACGGGCGAATCCGGCCAACACCCGGGCCTCGGGTTTCTCGGTGCCATCCACGCGGATCGCGCCGATCGGCGTCTCGTTGTCGTTGGCCATGCGGGCGTTGACGTTCCACACCCACTCGATGCCGCCCGCACCCTGGGCGAACGAGATGGCCATCTTGCGCTCGAGTTGCCAACCCTCGATCCGCGGGGAAAAGCGCAGCCGGTCGCGCTGGTCCAGCCGCCGTTGCTCACCCAGCTCCTGGATCAGCATCGGCTGGCCCGGCAATTTCGCCGACAAGCCCGCCCACAGCGCGCTGTCGAAATCCCACCACAGATGCGTGGTGGTGAAGTCCACCAGCGGCGAGAAGAACGCCGGCGACAGCCGCGTCGCCACGCCGCCCTCTTCCTGCCCCACGACCACCAGCTGGTCGGAGCCGGCGTCGCGGAGCGTGGCGCGCATGTGTCTTGCCCAGTCATTGAAGACCGACTGGGTGAACAGGTAATAGTCGTAGACCTTCAGCGGGTTGGCGCCGGCGCGCACGCCATCCGGATCGAATGCGCCAGCCACCGGCAAGGCGAACGGATCGGCCGCACCAGCCTCGGGCGGCGCCACATCCGGCTTCGATTGCAGCGCCCGCCCTTTGCCGAAGGACGGTTCCGCCCACGCCGCGAGCAGCACGGCCTGATCGGGATAACGCTGCTTCAGCCAGCGCCGCCATGCCTGCTGCTCCAGCGCATCGCCTTGCGGCAAGGTCTTCCACAAGTTGGTGTTGGCGCTGGGTTCGTTGATCAGATCCCACACCAGAAACGGCACGTCGTGGAAGCGCTGCACCAGCGAACGGACGAAGCGATCCTGCATGGCCAGCGCGGCCGGATCGAGATAGGCATTGCCGGCACCGAACGTCTCGGGAAGAAACGCGAACAGGTTGAACTGCACCGGCAGGTCATGGCGCCGCGCCGTCATCAGCATCGCCTCGACCGCGCGCAGGGTCGCCTCGCTGGCCGACTTGTCCGGGTTCACCAACCGATTCCAGGCCGACCAGAAGCCGGTGCGGATCATGTTCAACCCGCCGGCATGGATCTGTTTCAGGTCCCGGTCCCACACCCACACATTGGGTTTGCGCAGGTAGTCGCGATCGACATCGCCCGCCATGTAGGTGGTGCCGACCACCGGCAGCGGCTTGCCGTCGAGCTGGAAATAATCGCCGTTGACGGTGAGCTTCGGGCCGCTGCGCAGATACGCCAGGTCGCGCATCCAGAAGCCCGAGCGATACGTCCACACCGGCGCGCCGTTGCGCTCCAGCGTGGCCTCGACCACGTGCAAGCCCGCGCCTTCGGCCGCCTGTGCCGGCAGCGTCACCGGCTGCGCCGGATCAGCCTTGAAGCTGTAGTGCTGGGCGGCGCCGGTGTCCGCGTGCACGCCGACCTTGAGCGTATCGCCAGCCTCGACCGTGGTCCCGCGCGCCGGTTCGAACTGGAACTGCAGTGCCTCGCCCGGCACGAACAGCGGCATCCGTGGACGGAAGGTGAAGCGGTCGTCCTGCCGCAATGCCAGCGCCTGCAGCCGCTGCAGCCATTGGGGATTGGCAAAGGCATTGCCGTCCAGATCGCAGGCCAGGAAGATCCAGCGCCCGCCCACGAAACGATGCTGCACGTGATCGACCAGCAACGCCGGCGCGGCCAGCTTGTGGCCATCGCGCGTGCCCCAGGCCAGCGTGGTCAGGAAAGCATCCTCACTGCCGTTGTTGGCCGCCGTGTCCCTGGGGTCCATCACCACCGAAAGCCGGATCACCGGACTCCACGCCTGCTTCCAGCCCAACACAGGCAGCATCGGTGCCACATCCGCATTCGACTCGAACTGCAACGATGACGAGCCGGGCGTGGCCTGCCAGCCCTGGATGAAAAGCTCCAGCGACGCCGCCACGCTGGACTCGCGCAACCGCCACGTATTGCCGTTGCGATAAGCCGCCCGCGTGAACGGCTTGCCGCCCAGCACGATCAGGTTTCCACCGCGGTCGAGGTAACGCAGGATGGACGGCCACGCCGCCTCGGGATAGGTCGAGCCATACGGCAGCACGAGCAACTTCGTCTGCACCGAATCGAGCGCCGCATCGAGCTGCGCCGCATTCACCATGCGTGCATCGGGAAATCCCGCCGCCAGCGCCGCGGACGGCACCGGCGACGTATCGGCCGTGGGGAAGCCGGGCTGCTGGAAAATCACCGTTCCGTCAGCAGCCAGCGCGGCCGGCACGATGCAGCCGCCAAGGACAACCAGCCACAGGAATCGCAGAAAGAAAGACATGGAACATTCCCCAGAAAAGTCGGCGTCGGCCCGATCAAGAGCCTGCAAAAGGTAGCAGCGCTTGTGCAATCGCCCGACGGCCCCGCCCCAACCACCTTCCGTCGCGATCACGGTAGATAACGTTACCATGCCATGACGGATCATGGGCAGCGTGGAGCCGTGCGTTCTCCATCGCGCCGCGTTGAAGATGACCATGGCATCGTGGCGCCGCTTTCCCGACCGACCTGCCCCGGCCCCACGGCACAGAAACCCATGCATCCGAACGCGTTGTCGACGATCGTGCGCTTGCGAATCCGCCATCTGAATCCCACCTGCTTCGCGCTGGTGATGGCGACCGGCATCGTGTCGATCGACGTCAGCCAACACGGCATGACCCTGCTGGCGCAGGCGTTGTTCGGCCTGAATCTGCTGGCGTATGCCGTGTTGCTGGTAATGAACATGCTGCGACTGCTGCACTTTCCGCGGGAGCTGCTGGCCGATTTCGTCAGCCCCGGCCGAGGCGCGGGTTTTCTCACCCTGGCGGCGGGCACCTGCGTGCTCGGCAGCCAATGCCTGCTGGTGGTGCCCCTGCCCCGGCTTGCCGATGGCTTGCTTCTGGCGGGTGCATTGAGCTGGGTCGGTCTTGTCTACCTGTTCCTCGCCGCCACCATCACCGCGCGCATCAAGCCCGGCTTCACCCGCAGCATCAACGGTGGCTGGCTGGTGGCCGTGGTGGCGACCGAGGCGCTGGCCGTGTTGCTGGTGCTGCGCGCGGCAAGCGTGTCGCCGCTCAATGCCGCGTGGTTGTTCACGGCGTTGTGCCTGTATCTGCTGGGTGCGGCGCTGTACCTGTTGATCATCACGCTGGTGGTGTATCGCCTGGTGTTCTTCCCCCTGCGCGCCCGCGATTTCACCCCACCGTACTGGATCAACATGGGTGCGCTGGCGATCACCGCACCGGCCGGCAGCCTGCTGGTGCGGCACATCCCGGCATCGGGTGCGCTGGCGCAACTGCTGCCGTTCGTGAAAGGTTTCACGCTGTTCTTCTGGGCGACCGCCACGTGGTGGATACCGTTGCTGCTGCTTCTGGAAGGTTGGCGTTACGCCTGGCGGCATGTGCCGCTGCGCTATGAGGCGGACGACTGGGACATCGTTTTTCCGGTGGGCATGTACACCGTGGCCACGTATGAGCTGGCGCAGGCACTGCAGCTGGATTTCCTGCAGATCATCCCGGACGTGGGCGTGTATGTGAGCCTGGCGGTGTGGTTGTTCTTCGCCGTCGCGGGCCTGCTGCGCGCTTTTCGCCACCCCACGGCACCGACCTGACATGCCCGTGCCTCGGGCCTTTTGTCGCACTGCGCGGATTCGCCCCGACAACCGGGCCCCGGCCCGCCAAACATGCTACAATTGCGCTGCAAATAACTGTAAATAAAGGAAAAAAGGAGGCAAAAAATCAAGACTTCAATCATGTCATTGTTCTACCGTAGCCCACGGGCCAAGCGGTCTGGCACGACCTCTGATTCACCCGTCAATCGCGCAGTCCACCTGCCCGAGGGCCTTTTCATCCACCGCCCGCACCGTCGCTCACGCATGCGCGACAGCAGCTACACCACGGGCACCTACGCCAGCCGTCCCGCCTACCGCAATGGTCTTGCGCGACAGCAGGCATTTCGCGTGATCTAGCGTCACGCAGTGAACCACTCGACCTGAGCCGGTTCACCCCATGTTTCATGCGGGGGATGCGAGGCGGCGCCACGAGCGGCTGACCATCGGCTGCAGAGGCACCAGCCACGCATCCCGAGGCGGACTCTCCGCATCGCGTTCCCACCACGGCACACGGCTCCATCCTCGACGCAGGGCGTCAGGGTGCGGCGATCCGTGCGCGGGCTTGCAAAAGCGTTGCGCCGAAGCCATGAGTGTCTGATCGAACACGTTGGCAGCATCCATGTTCAAGCTCATCCAAAACTGGCGCGAGCGGCGCGTCGTCGCGCGGCATCCGATTGCCGAAGACCTCTGGCGCAAGGCGCTGCAGCGTTGTGCGCCGGCGCGTCGGCTGGGCGCTTCCGACCAGGCGACGCTGCGCGTGCTGGCCACGCTGTTTCTGCACCGCAAATCCATCGAACCGGTCGAAGGGGTTGAACTGGACGACGCCGATCGCGTGTTGCTGGCGACGCACGCGTGCCTGCCCATCCTGAAGCTGGGCCTGGACTGGTACGACGGCTGGCACAGCGTCATCGTGTACCCGGCCGCCTTCATCCCGCGCCACTCGCATATGGATGACGCGGGCGTGGTCCATCAATCCGATGCCGTGTTGTCGGGCGAGGCCTGGGGTCGCGGGCCGGTGATCCTGTCGTGGGAGGACGTGTTGCACATCGGGGAAACGCCCGGCCACAACGTGGTCGTCCACGAGATGGCGCACAAACTCGACATGCTCAATGGCGACGCCAACGGCTTCCCGCCCATGCACCGGCGGATGGATCACCGCGTGTGGTGGAAGGTCTTCTCCAGCACCTGGGATCACCTGAAGGATGAGCACCGCAACGGCGCCGAGCTTCCGATCGACCCTTACGCCCTGGAAAACCCGGCCGAGTTCTTCGCGGTGGCCAGCGAGCAATTCTTCGAAACGCCCGCAGCGCTGCGCCAGCATCTGCCAAAGGTGTACCGCCAGCTTGAGCTGTTCTATCGACAACATCCGTATTGAACGGTGGTGGAGACGCATTCGCTCCCCCCTTCGTGGCGCCGTCGAAGCTTCCTTCCTCCGCTTGCGGGGAAGGTGCCGAAGGCGGAAGGGGCGCGCGGCAAAGCCGCGCTGCTGTTGCTCTTCGCGCGGGCCAAAAAGCGCCCCCATCCGCCCTCCGGGCACCTTCCCCCGCGTAGCGGGGGAAGGAATCAGCGCGGGGATTTATTGCGGATAACATGGCGGCGAATAAATCCACGCCACCAGGACCCCACGTGCGCCGATCGATTCTCATGCTCTTGCTTGCACTGTTCAGCGCCTTCGCACACGCCGCGACCCCACCCGAACCACCCTCCACCACCTCGCGGCAACCCGTCGTGCGCATCGACGACGTTACGCGCTTTTACGCCGTCTACGACAAGGCCGACGGCAAACCCTCGGCTGCCGCGCTGCAGACGGGTTACCTCGACACCGGGTCGCCGGGCCTGCAGCAATTCGTGACGGCGCGGATTTCCTCCGCCCGGAAGCTGGCGGATGCCATCGCCAGATCACCGCAGGATTTTCGCGACGCACACCGCTGCGTACCGATGCTTCCAGCGGCGCGCGATCAACTGCGGCAGGTGTTTTCTGCGTTGACCAGGCTCGATCCGCAGGCGACGTTTCCGCCGGTGACGATCGTCATCGGACGCAACAACACCGGCGGTACCACCACCGCGAACGGTGTCACGATCGGCCTCGAAGTGATCTGTCGATCGAACTGGTTGGCCCCCGACATCACCCGGCGGCTGGTGCACCTGATCGCCCACGAATACGTGCACGTGCAACAGCCGGCAGCGCAGGTGGCCCCGCCGGCCAACGCCACCGTGCTGTTTGCCTCGCTGGTGGAAGGCGGTGCCGAGTTCATCGGCGAACTGACCTCGGGCGAAGTCCTGAATGTTCACCTGAAGCGCTGGACGCAGGACAAGGCGTGCCGCATCGAACGCGATTTCCAGGCGCACGCCATGGATACCGACATGTCCGACTGGCTGTACAACGGCCCCGGCACGCCCGAGGCGCCGGGCGACCTCGGCTACTGGGTGGGTTACCGCATCGCGCGCGCCTACTACGCGCAGGCCAGCGACAAGCCGCGCGCGATCCAGGACATCCTCAACGTCAACAACGACAACGCGGCCAGCTTTCTCAAGCGAAGCGGCTGGCGCGCGGATGAGGATTGCGCTGCCGAATCCGCTCAGTCCCGACGCGAATAATCCATGTGCTTGAGGTCGTCCATCAGGCTCGGCCCGGTCGGATGCCAGTCCAGCACGCGCCGCGTCCACGCACTCGACGCGGACAGATCGAGGCCCATGAAGCCACCCAGCCAGCCGAAATGATCCGGCGCCTCGCTGGCGTCGATCGATTCGACCGGCACATTCAGGCTCGCACCAATCACCTGCGCGATGTCGCGAACGCAAATACCCTCCTCGTCGACGGCGTGATAGCGCTCGCCCGGCTTGCACTTCTCGATCGCCAACCGGTAGAGCCGGGCCACATCGAGTACGTGCGCGGCGGGCCAGCGGTTCAGTCCCTCG
>DATJCF010000096.1:0-4806 GCA_035514935.1 Rhodanobacter sp.
TCGGTCCAGTCCATCATCGGGGCGATGCAGACGCGCCAGTCGGCGGCGTGGAGAGGCGACGGTTGGGGCAAGGAAACGGCAGACATCCCTACATGTTCGCCGAAAATGGCCCTGCTGTCGCCACATCATGACGCCCGTGCCGCGCGGGCGAACCGCGTATGGTGGTTCGGCGCGACGCGGCTGGGAGCGAGAGGTAAACCTTCCCCAAACAGAAGGCATAGATCGTTAAAAGTGTGACGCAATTCACTTGCTTATGTTACCTTTCCCGTTCTCAAACCCACCAATATGGCCGTCATGAAGAGTCTCTGCAGTCTCCTCACGTTGTCTCTCGTCCTGCTGCTTGCCGGATGCGCCTCCACGCGGGGGTCGAACCAGGCTCCGGCGCTCAATCCCGAGGCCCACGCGGTGAGCTCGTACCACATTGGTGTAGACGACCAATTGCAGATTTCCGTGTGGCACAACCCGGACCTCAGCGTCAGCGTGCCGGTGCGTCCGGATGGCAGGATCACGGTGCCGCTGATCGGTGATGTCGAGGCCGGTGGCCACACTCCCGAGGAAGTCGCCGCGGTCATCAAGGACAAGCTGCAATCCTACGTGCGCGATCCACAGGTGGCGGTCATCCTCACCCAGCTTCGCAGCCATGAATACCTCTCGCGCGTACGCGTGACGGGCGCCGTGCGTACGCCGGTATCGGTACCTTATCGCCAGGGCATGACCGTGCTGGACGCCGTGCTGGCGGCCGGCGGCACCACCGAGTTCGCCGCGCCGGACCGGACCGAGCTGTATCGCAAAAGCGACAATGCCACCACCAAGGCCTACGCCGTCCACCTTGGCGACATCCTGCAAAAGGGCGCGTTGGACACGAACTACCCGGTACAACCGGGCGACGTCATCACCGTGCCGCAGCGCTCGTTCTGAGCCAGGCCGGGGATGCAAGGGGATCAACATGAATGAACAACCCACCTCGTTGCAGGCCCTGGTGCCTGTATTGCTGAGCGAGGCGCGGCGTCATCGCGTCGGCCTTGGCGTGCTGTTTGCCGTCATTGCGCTGGCCGCCCTGATCGTCGGGGTGCTGTGGCCAAAGAAATACGACGCTTCCGTCACCATCCTGGCGCAGGAAAGCAGCATCATCACGCCGCTGATGGAGGGAGCCGCCACGCCCACTGGCACGGCAAACCGTGCCGGGATTGCGCGCGCGGTGATCTTCAGCGCCAAGGTGATGGATGAGATCCTCGTCGCGGGCGGCTGGATGGCGACGCATCCCAGTGCAATCGAGCAGGACCGCATCATCGACGGCATCAAGGGCCGCACGACCATCCGGTACGGTCGCGACAACCTGATCACCATCAGCTACCACGACGTCGACCCCAAGCGCGCCTACATCGTCACACGCCAGTTCGGCCAGCTTTTCATCAGCGAGAGCCTGGCATCCAAGCAGCGCGAAAGCCGCGATGCCTACGAGTTCATCAATGGCCAGGTCGAGACCTACCGGGAGAAGCTGACCACGGCCGAAAACAAGCTCAAGGAATACCGGGAAGCCAACGTCGACGCCCGGCCCGGCAGCGAAGCCGATACCGCCTCGCGGATCAGCCAGCTGCGCACGCAGGTCGAGAATGCGCACATGGACCTGATGGAGAAACGGTCGCAGGAGGCGTCCCTGGTGGCCCAGCTTTCAGGTGAATCGGAGATCAGCTCCGTGCAGACCACCGAAGGCGTCTACCACGCCCAATTGGCAGAGCTGCAGGGCCAGCTCGACAAGCTGCTGATGACCTACACGAGCGAATATCCCGACGTGGTGCGCGTTCGCCATCAGATGCAGGATTTGCGTCAGCAGCTGGCGCAATCCGAACAGCGCAAACAGAGCGCACGCCTCGCCGGCACGCCCACCACCATCGACAACAACGCAAAATTCAACCCGCTCTATCAGCAGTTGAAAAGCCAGCTGTCGGCGCTGCGCGGCGACATCGCCGCCACCAACGCCCGCATGGCTGCAAGCCAGACCATGCTGAAGGCCGAACTGGAGCGCAGCAAACGCATTGCCGGCTCCGAGAACGCCACTTCCGAGCTTACCCGCGACTACGACGTCAACCGGGATGTCTACCAAGACCTGCTGAAGCGGCGCGAGAACGCACGGGTTTCGATGAACCTCGACGCCGGCCAGCGCGGCCTTACCTTCATCGTGCAGAATCCGGCCGTGATGCCGCTGACACCGTCGGGCCTGCGCTTCATGCATTTCGGTCTGGCTGGCATGCTCCTGGCGCTGGCCGCTCCATGCGGCTTGCTTTTCACCATTGCCCGGTTCGATCCACGGGTTCGTTCGGCGGAACAGCTCGAGCGACTGACCGGCCTGACCACGCTGGCAACGGTTCCGTTCTATTCCACGCCGCAGGACCAACGAAAGGGGCGGTTGCAAAACATGGCTGTCGCATTGACCGTGGCCGGCGTCTTTGCCGCCTACGCGATTCTTTTCTGGCTCAAACTGCGGGGGATGGCATGAACGCGAAGAACCGCGGAGCTGCACCGCCCGGAAGCGGGACAGGTGCCGAAAGCGACACCACCATCGTCGTACCCGCTGGCGCGCTCCCAAACCAGGGCTCGCCCAGCAACTCGATCGCGCTGATGGCCGAGCCGGGTCAACTTGCGCCACAGCAGCTGGGCCAGCGGCGGCTTATCCACCGCGATCCGTCGGTGCGCAAACAATCGGACGCATTTCGCGAAATCCGCACGCGTTTGCTGGAACTGGCAGGTACACAGAATTTCGTGACACTGCTCGTGTCGGTAAGCCCGCGATCCGGCAGCAGCTTCGTGGCGCGCAACCTCGCCGCCGCTTTCGCCTTCGATGAAAGCAAGACCAGCTTGCTGATCGACTGCAACCTGCGCTATCCGGAACAGCACAAGGCGCTGGGCGTGGACGCCAACCAGGGTGGATTGATCGACTTCCTCGAACACCCGTCGCCGGGCATCAAGCCCATGATCTACCACACCGGCATTCCGCGGGTGCGGCTGATCCCCGCGGGACAAGCCCGCGAGAACAGCGGCGAATACTTTTCATCGTTCCGTATGCGCGCGGTCATCGATTCGCTGCGCTGCCGCTATCCCGACCGCTACATCTTTCTCGACGGCCCCACGATCAAGGGCTCGCCGGATGCGCGCATCCTGTCTGAACTGGCTGATTTCGTGGTTGTCGTTGCCGGCTATGGCCGCGACACGCCCAAGGCGATCAACCAGGCCGTCGCGCATTTCGACCCGGAAAAGCTGGCCGGCGTCGTGTTCAATCACGCGCCCTGAGCGGGCGAAGCAAGGGTCGAGGTTGGCGCGCGGTCATCCGTAATCGCGCGCTCGGCGCGAACCGTGAAGCCATCGGCAAATCAGTTTCAGCTTAGAAAAATACGCCGCAATACCGCCATCGACCGTCATCGCACGCTCGTCCACAGGGAGGGATGAACATGTCGACACCCAGCAAGCTGGCCAGCGCCATTGCGCTGACTTTCGCCTTCGCTCCGAGCGCAGCCATCGCCGGCCAGCTCGATTACAGCCTGTATGGTGGCGTCGCGCACAGCGACAACATCAACCTGACCGCGCATGACCCGATCAGCCAGACCATGTTGATCCCCGGCGTCAATTTCACCTATAACCAACAGGGCGAGGATCTGCAGGCCAACGTCATCGGCGACGTTGAATACCGCGATTATCTCGGCAACCGGTTCAGGGACCAGACCCAGGTCGAGCTGGCCAGCCAGCTCAACTGGAGCGTATTGCCTGACCGGCTGGATTTCGCGGTGCAGGACTACGCCGGCATCCAGCCACTGGACACTCTGGCCAGCGATGCACCGGGCAACCAGCAGCAAACCAACGTGTTTGCCGTGGGTCCCATCTACCATTTCCGGCTGGGCAGCACGGTACGCGGCCAGGCCGAGTTGCGCTATATCGACAGCTATGCGGAGAAAACCCGGGAGTTCAACTCCCACCGCAATCAGGGTGCGCTGCGCTTCGCCAAGATTCTGGGGCCGACCAGTCAGCTGTCGCTCAACGCCACCGTGCAGCAGGTCGATTTCTACAACAACACCGATTCGAACTACGACCGCAACGAGTTGTACGTCCGTTACGTCAGTCAACTGACTTTTTTCGACATCGACGCGGCGCTGGGTGAATCGCAGATCAATTACGATCGCGCCGGCGCGCGCACACAATCGAGTCCGTTGGCACGTGCCACGCTGAGCTGGCGCCCCACCGAAAGCAGCACCTTCTCGGCCAACGTAATCCGGCAGTACTCCGATGCCGCGCAGGACATGATGCTGATGCCGGGTCAGTCGCCGCTCGCCAACACCACGGGCATCAGTACCGGCGACGCCGTGGTCAGCTCCGAGGTTTACCTGGAACGCAGCGTGCAGCTGACCTACGCGCTGCGCACGGAGCGCGTGACGCTCTCGATCAGCCCGAGCTACCGCAAGCTCGGTTACGGCAACGACCCCACCTACGACCAGACCGGGCGCGGCGGCAATATCGCCATCGACTACCGGTTGCGCCCGACCATGACCCTTTCGGCCTTTGCCAGTGGCGAGCAGCTGAAATACCACACCCTTTCCCGACGCGACAAAACCGTCACCTACGGACTGGAACTGGCGGATCAGTGGACGCAACACTGGAGCTGGCGCGCGGCGCTTACGCAGCAACGGCGCACGAGCAACGTGCCTGATCAGGGTTTCCACGAAACCCTGGCCTACGTTGGAATCGTTTTCAAACGATGATTGCGCGGCACGATGCCGAGCGCCCCCTCTTTTTCGGGGCGGACCAGGGCTTGTTCGG
>DATJCF010000097.1:0-3119 GCA_035514935.1 Rhodanobacter sp.
CGCGCAGATGGTTGCGGGGATTTTCCCCGGCCTGTCGCGCTCGGCGTCGACGATTTTCGCGGCGATGCTGTTCGGTACCAGCAACCGTGCGGCGGCGACCGAATTCGCGTTCCTGGTCGGCATCCCCACGATGTATGCGGCCACCGGCTACGAGTTGCTGAAGGTGGTGAAAAGCGGCGGTGCGGCGCATGAGGACTGGACCGCGCTGGCGCTGGGTTTCGTGGTCTCGGCGATCGTGGCGTTCATCGCGGTGAAATGGCTGCTTGGCTATATCCGCACGCACACGTTCACGCCGTTCGCGATCTACCGCATCGCGTTCGGCGTGGCGCTGCTGTTGCTGGTGCCGGCCGGCGGCTGAGGCTGACGCCGGCGCGGCCGTCCCAGCAGCGGCTTACGCCACTTCGGCCAGCGTTTCGGTGCGTACCGGTCGTGGCCGGGCGACGGCGGCAATGCTGGATGTAGCCGCCGTGCACTGGTTGGTCCGCTCGAACAACTCGCGCACCCATTCGATGAAGGCCTGCACGCGGGCCGACAGATGCTTTTTCTGCGGGTAGACGATCCACACCGGCTTGCCGGTGGAGTTGGTGTCGGCCATCACCAGCTCCAGCATGCCTTTTTCCAGCATGCAGGCGGCGAGCATGCGCGGCACCTGGGTGATGCCCAGTCCCGCCGCCACGGCCTGCAGCACCGATTCGCCGTCGTTGATCAGCATGTGCGCGTCGATATCCACGCTCACCTGGCCGTCGGGCGTGTCGAACTGCCATTGCCGCGGGCGGCCGTTCGGATACACGTAGTTGATGCAGCGGTGATCCTTCAGGTCCTCGATGCTGCGTGGCGCGCCGTACTTGCGCAGGTACTCCGGCGAGGCGCACACCACGTTGCGCAGGTAGCCGATCTTGCGCGCGATCAGGCTGGAATCCTCCAGTTCGCCCACGCGGATGGCGCAGTCCAGGCCCTCGCCGTTGAGATCCGACGGCGAGTCGCTCATCGACAGCTCCAGCCGGATGTCGGGGTAGCGCTGCTCGAATTCGGTGAGCCGCGGGATCACGGCGGCACGCCCCACCGACAGCGAAATACCCACCCGCAATTTGCCGGTGGGCTTGCTGTTGGCGAAGTTCAGCGCCTCGGTGGCCTCGGCCAGATCGGCCAGGATCTCCCGGCAACGTGCATGAAACGAGGCTCCATCGTCGGTCAGTCGCAAAGATCGGGTGGAGCGGAACAGCAGCCGGGCGCCAAGCTGGGTTTCCAGCCGCGACACAGCGCGGCTGACGCCTGACGGGGTCATGCCCAACTGGCCGGCGGCGGCGGCGAAACTGCCGGCCTCGACCACCCGGACGAAGGTCGAAATTGCTGAAAAGTCTTCCATCGGTCCCTTTCCTCGTCGATTCATGACTGCGGCGCATGAGTGTAATGCCTGAAAAGGGGATTTTCTATACCGTTAGGTACACCTATTCTCTCGACCCTCGCCGGTACCCCCTGTCCGGCCAACAAGGTGTTCGGAGCGCAAGATGAAGAAACAATGGATGCTGATCCCCCTGATCGCGGTCACCGTACTGGGCAGCTGGATGGTGCTGCACGGCGATGACAGCCAGGCGCAAACCGCCGTGGGCGCACCGCCGCCTGAAGTCACCGTGGCGCAGGCGTTGAGCCGCAAGGTCAGCGACAGTGCCGAATTCACCGGCCGGCTGGAAGCTGTCAACACGGTGCAGGTGCAGCCGCGCGTGGGCGGCTTCGTGGAGTCGGTGCATTTCCAGGAAGGCGCCGTGGTACACAAGGGCGACGTGCTGTTCCAACTCGACGCCCGGCCGTACCAGGCCGAGGTGGACCGGCTGGCCGCCAACCAGGCACAGGCTCGTGCCGAGCTGAGCCTGGCCGAGACCAACCAGCAACGCGCCACGATGCTGCTGGCCCAGCACGCGATCGCCAAACAGGAAGCCGACCGCCAGCAAACCACCGCGCAAAGCGCGCGTGCCCAATTGGGCGCCGCCACCGCCGCGTTGGCCGCCGCCCGGTTGAACCTGGATTTCACCAAGGTGCGCTCGCCGATCGATGGCCGCGTCAGCAATGCCCGCGTCACCCCCGGCAACCTGGTCACCAGCAGCGACGTGCTGACCAGCGTGGTGTCGGTCAACCCGGTTTATGTCTATTTCGACGTGGACGAGCACACCTGGCTGAAGCTCGATCACCTGCGCGCCGATGCCAGGCAGGCCGGCCGCAGCGCCCGCATCGAAGCGACCATGGGCCTGGCCGACGAATCGGGTTACCCGCATGAAGGCCGCCTCGATTTCGTCGACAACCAGCTTCACACCGGCTCCGGCACGATGCGTTTGCGCGCCGTGTTCGACAACGCCGACGGTCTGTACACGCCCGGCCTTTACGCCCGCGTGCAATTGCAGAGCGGCCAGGTGAAGTCGCGCGTACTGGTGGACGACCGCGCCATCGGCACCGACCTGGGCAACCAGTTCGTCTACGTGGTCGACAAGGACCACAAGGTGCAATACCGCAAGGTGGAAACCGGCGCGCTGGTGCATGGCTTGCGCGTGATCGAAAGCGGCGTGAAGCCCAGCGACCTGGTGGTGGTGAATGGCCTGCAACGCGTGCGCCCCGGCGCCGAGGTGAACCCGCAGAAGGTGGCGATGAGCTACCGGCTTGATCCGGCCGACAAGGCGCTGGTCGAGCGGGGCGATACGCCGGATGTCGATTCGCGTACGGCGCAGGTCAAGCCCGCGAAGGCACACGACCCGCAGGGCTGAGCTCGCTTCCCTGCCAGGCAAGAAGCCAAAGCAAGAGCGTTACCCCCTCACCTGAAGGATTCCCTTCGGTCACCAACCTCCCCCTGCTTTGCAGGGGGAGGAGCAAAAGAAAGACCGAAGCCGCACACCGGCTTCGTCGAGGACTCTTTGCATGAAAAACATCGCCCAATTCTTCGTCGACCGGCCCATCATGGCCGCGGTGCTGTCGTTGCTGTTCGTGATCACCGGCTCCATCGCGGTGTTCCAGCTGCCGATCAGCGAGTACCCCGAAGTGGTGCCGCCGACCGTGGTGGTGCACGCCAGCTATCCCGGCGCCAACCCGAAGGTGATCGCGCAGACCGTCGCCACGCCGCTGGAGGAACAGAT
>DATJCF010000098.1:0-8862 GCA_035514935.1 Rhodanobacter sp.
ACAACGGCGAGGCCTTGATCGTGTTTCCTGCCGGCGAAGTGTCGCGTATGCGCGCCACGGGCGTGCGTGACGGGCGCTGGTCGGACGGTTTCGCCCGGTTGTCGTTGCGGCGAAAGGTGCCGGTGCTGCCGATCCACGTGACGGCGCGCAATTCCGCCGTTTTTTATGGGCTGTCGATGCTGGCCAAGCCGTTGAGCACGGCGATGCTGCCGCGCGAGGCGGTGGCCGCGGGGCAGCGACGTATCGGTTTCCAGATCGGCGCCCTGATCGATCCCGATGAGCTGGCCTCGCGCAGCGGGAATTCGCCGGCACGCGCGGCGGTGCTGATGCGCCGGCACGTCTATCGGGTGGCGCGTGGTCGCGGGCTTATCTTCGGCGGGCAGGTGGCGCTGGCGCATCCGGAGCCCGTGCAGCAGTTGGTCGACGAACTGGCCGGCGCCGAAAAATTGGGTGATCTGTCGGATGGCAAACAGGTGCTGCTGTTTACCGGTTCGTGCGACAGCACGGTACTGCGCGAGATCGGCCGCTTGCGCGAGCTGACCTTCCGCAAGGTGGGCGAGGGCACCGGCCAGCGCTGCGACCTTGACGCGTACGACGCCCACTACGAGCACCTGCTGCTGTGGGACCCGGCGGCGCAACGCATCGTGGGCGCTTACCGCTTCGGTCATGGCGCCCGGGTGCTGTCCGAGCGCGGCATGGCCGGTTTGTACACCGCCAGCCTGTTCCATTATTCGCCCGCACTCGAGAGCCGCCTGAGCCAGGGGCTGGAACTGGGGCGCAGTTTCATCGCGCCGGCGTATTGGCGATCGCGGGCGCTCGATCAGCTGTGGCAGGGCATTGGCCTGTATCTGCAGCGCCACCGTGAAATCCGCTACCTGTTCGGCCCGGTCAGCATGTCGGTGAAGCTGCCGCGCGAGGCGCGCGAATGGATTGCCGTGGCGCACCAGCATTATTTCGGCGCGCCGGGCCTGGCCGCGGCGCGCCAACCGTTCGTGGTGTCGCCGCAGGTGGCCGAGCGCGTGCATCAGGCGCTGGCCGGCCTGGATCCGCAGGCGGGCCTGGGCCAGCTCAAGCATCAGCTTGATGCCCTGGGCGTCAGCCTGCCGGTGCTGTACCGCCAGTACGTCGACCTGATGGAGCCGGCTGGTGTGCAGTTTCTGGACTTTGGCGAGGACCCGGATTTCTCCGGCTGCGTCGACGGCCTGGTGATGCTGGACCTGGCGAATCTGAAGGCGTCCAAGCGGGCGCGCTACCTGGGGGCGACAACGGCCTGAATCGGTGAAATTTTATAAGTAACTGATAATTATGTATTAAGTGTTGAGGTTTTCGGGTGGCCCGCGCAGCAAGGCACCTGAAAACGTTATAAAAGTGTCATACAATATCGTTAATATTTTTTAACAATCGAGGCCATCGGCGCATGAGGTCGGCGTCGATGATGATCCAAAACCTGTCCAGCGACGTTGTCCGTGCCGTCCCGCAGTCACCGGCAACGCCCACGAATCCGTTGTGAGCCCCAAGGTCGATCAAGAATGAATAACCCGATACGCACCAAGATCCTGCCCCTTGCCATTGCCTCCCTGCTGGTGGCGAGTGCGCCCGCCATGGCACAGGTCACCTCGTCCGCCATCAGTGGACGCGTGCTCGACAACGCCGGCCAGCCGGTGGCCGGCGCTACCGTGCAGATCGTGCATGAGCCCTCCGGCACCACGAAGATCACCACCACCGGCGCTGATGGACGCTATTCGGCGCAGGGCATGCGCGTGGGCGGCCCGTTCGACGTGACCGCATCCAAGGCCGGCCTGACCCAGGGCGAGCAGGACCAGGTGTACCTGCAGTTGGGCCAGGAAAGCACGGTCAACCTGACCATGAGCGCCGAGCAGGCCAAGAACGTTCAGGATCTTTCCGGTGTGACGGTGTCCGCCAGCGCGTTGATGCAGACCTTCACGCCGGACAACAAGGGCCTGTCGACCAATCTTTCCGAGAAGCAATTGCAGGCGACGCCGCAGGCCGACCGCTCGATCTCGGATATCGCGCGTCTTGATCCGCGCATCACGGTGACCGACCAGGGCTCCGGCGCCATTTCCGCCAATGGCCAGAACACGCGTTACAACAACATCAGCGTGGACGGCGTGTCGCAGGGCGACCCGTTTGGCCTCAACGCCAACGGCCTGCCGTACCAGGGCTCGCCGATCTCGCCCGACACCATCGCCGAATACAACATCTCCACGGCGAATTTCGACACCACCTCCAACAGCGTGGGTGCCAGCATCAACGCGGTGACCAAGTCGGGTACCAACGATTTCCATGGCTCGGTCTATTACGCCTATCGCAACGCCAGCCACCTGGTGGGCGACGCCGGTTATCTGGACCGCGACGACCCTAACTACCACTACAAGGGCTACGGCATCGACACCACCAAGGGCGTGACCCTTGGCGGTCCGATCGTCAAGGACAAGCTGTTCTTCTTCGTGTCGGCCGAAAAGCAGAAGACCACCGGCGTGGGCTCCTCGTCCAATGTGGCGTACGACCCGAGCCTCGGTGATGGCCCGTCCACCGGCAATGCGGTTTCTCCCGGCGACATCGAGCGCATCCGCAATATCGCCATCGGCTACGGCCTGGATCCGGGCGACGTCGCCGGCGGCACCACCGACCTGACGGATGACCGCTACCTGGTCAAGCTGGACTGGAACATCAGCAACAACCACCGCGCCAGCTTCACCTACCAGCGCACGAAAGAGTCGTACCCGAAGGTGAACGGCAACAGCAATTCTTCCGTCGGCCTGAGCAGCTACTGGTACAACACCAACAGCCTCACCGAGAACTCGGTGATCCACTTGTTCGACGACTGGTCCGACAATTTCTCCACCGAGGCGAAGATCGGCTTCCAGCAGTTCTCGCAGCTGGCCGGCGGCGCCAAGGACCAGCCTGCCATCCAGGTGCACACCGATTCGTTCAACAGCCCGTCGGTGAACCTGGGTGAAGACCAGTTCCGTCACTACAACGAAATCAACACCAAGCGCTGGACGGCGTTTTTCGCCGGCACCTATTACGCCGGCGACCACACCATCAAGGGTGGCCTGGCATTCGAGCAGGACCAGATCTACAACCTGTTCGGCCGCACGGAGTTCGGTTCGTACGTGTTCAACAGCATCGACGATTTCGCCGCCGGTGCGGGCAACTACGACAGCTATGAGCTGTACCAGCCCGCCGGCAACCGCGGCATCGGCGACATCGCCGCCAAGTGGACCTACCGCCAGTACACCCCGTTCCTGCAGGACACCTGGCAGGTCACCGACAATCTGTCGGTGATGTACGGCGTTCGCGTCGACATCCCGTACTCCGACCACAAGCCGCCGTACAACGCCGATGCCGCTGCCGCGTTCGGTTATCCGAACAACTACGCGGTCGGCTCCAGCAATCGCGTGGTCGAACCGCGGCTGTCGTTCAACTACAACTTCGAAGGCGACCGCATGATGCAGTTGCGCGGTGGCGTGGGCCTGTTCCAGACCACGCCGCCCACGGTATGGATGACCAACCCGTACCAGAACAACGGCCTTACCCTCGTTGACTACAAGTACGGCTACGGCTCGCATTGCGACGCCAAGCCGGATTTCAGCCCGGAAGCGCACAACCAGAACATCGACGACTCGGCAGGCTGCGCGGTAGCCGGTCCGGTGGATACGATTTCCAGGGACTTCCGCCTGCCCTCCGTGTGGAAGGCCGCGCTGGCGCTGGATCGCGAATTGCCGTGGTGGGGCATGATCGCCTCGGCCGAGTACCAGCACATCCAGGTGCGCAACGCGATCCTGTACAAGGCGATCAACCTGGGCACGCCCTCGGGCTACCTGCCTGACGGTCGCGAGCAGTACTGGGTCACGCCTGGCGCGACCAAGGGGCCGAACAACGGCGCCAACCCGGCGTTCTCCACCGCCTCGACGTTGCTGACCAACACCCACAAGGGCAAGGCCGACAGCTTCACCCTGTCGCTGCGCAAGCCGTTCTCGGAGAACTTCTTCGGCAACGCCAGCTTCACCCTCAGCCATTCGACCGAGGTCAATTCCGGCGGCAGCTCGCAGGCGTTCTCCAGCTACCAGTACATGCCGCGCATCAATCCGAACGGCAACGAGAACGAGATTTCCGCCTACAACATTCCGCGCAGCCTCAAGCTGTCGTTGACCTGGCAGCACAAGTTCTTCGGCGACTACAACACGCAGATCTCGGCGCTGTACCTGGGCCACGACGGCCTGCCGTACAGCTGGGTGTACAGCGGCGACGCGAACGGCGATGGCATCGCTTATTACGACCTGGCCTACATCCCGAAGGTCAACGACGCGCTTGTGGGTGCCTACGTGGACAGCAAGGGCAAGCCCGCCAGTGCCCAGCTCGTGCAGCAGTTCCAGGACTACATCACGAACAACGAATACCTCAATGCCCACCGCGGCGACATCGCCGGCCGCAACGCCAGCCATCTACCCTGGTCGAACGAGCTGGACATGAGCTTCGTGCAGGAGCTTCCGGGCTTCTTCAAGGGCCACAAGGGTGAGTTGCGCCTGGACGTCTACAACTTCCTGAACCTGGTCAACAAGGATTGGGGCAGCGTGCCCTACATCCAGTACCAGACGCGCAACCTCGCCGGTTACAACGGCGTGGTGGACGGCAAGTACGTCTACAAGCTGCCGACCGACAAGAACGGCAACTACCAGGCAACGCCCATTGGCGTGTACGAATCCGGCCAGAACCCGACCCGCGTGGTGTCGCGCTGGTCGGCGATGCTGACCCTTCGCTATACGTTCTAAGCGAACCTGTTTGGTCGATCGAACAGACCGGCGTCCGCGAGGGCGCCGGTTTTTTTTGGCTTGACCCTGTCGACGCCCACGCGTGAAGCTAACGAGTCCGCCGTATCGAGACGGCATGGAGATGTAGTGCATGAATGCTGTAAACACCGATTCCGGCAAAGTCGCCACCGTCAGCGCGCGCATTTCGCCCGCGGGCGGCCTGGATATCCTGTCCCGCAACGAGGTAGTGCGCCTGCGTGGCGCCAGCGGGTCCGGCTTGCATGCGCTGTTGCGCCGTTGCGCGCTGGCCGTGCTCACCTCGGGCAGCATCAGTGACGATCCGCGCGCCATCCTGGAGCGATATCCGGATTTCGACATCCAGGTGCTGCAGCAGGATCGCGGCATCAAGATCGAGCTTTCGCATGCGCCGGCGCAGGCGTTCGTGGATGGCCAGATCATTCGCGGCATCAACGAACTGCTGGTGGCGGTGGTACGCGACATCGTCTACGTGGCGACCCAGCTGGAGCATGCCAGCGACGACCTCGACGAATCCGACCGGCTCACCGAGGACGTGTTCGAGATCCTGCGCAATGCGCGCATCCTCAAGCCGCATGCCGACCCCAACCTGGTGGTGTGCTGGGGCGGGCATTCGATCTCGCGCGAGGAATACGACTACACCAAGCTGGTCGGTTACCAGCTCGGTCTGCGCGGCATGGACATCTGCACGGGTTGTGGCCCCGGCGCCATGAAGGGGCCGATGAAGGGCGCGACCATTGCGCACGCCAAGCAGCGTCACCGGCACAACCGCTATATCGGGCTGACCGAGCCGGGCATCATCGCCGCCGAATCGCCCAACCCGATCGTCAACCACCTGGTGATCATGCCGGACATCGAGAAACGCCTCGAAGCCTTCGTGCGCATCGGCCACGGCATCATCGTGTTTCCCGGCGGCGTCGGCACCGCCGAGGAGATCCTCTACCTGCTCGGCATCCTGCTGCATCCGGACAACGCCGATACGCCGTTCCCGCTGATCTTTACCGGGCCGAAACAATCGGCGGCGTACTTCGAGCAGATCGATCAATTCCTGCGCCTGACCCTGGGCGATGAAGTGGCCGAGCGTTACCAGATCATCGTCGACGACCCGGCGACGGTGGCACGGGCCATGGTCAAGGGCGTGGAAAAGGTCCGCCACCACCGGCTGGATACCAAGGACGCCTTCTTCTTCAACTGGGCACTGCAGGTGCCGTATGCGTTCCAGTTGCCGTTCCAGCCGGACCACGCCGCGATGCGGGCGTTGCAGATCCGGCATGATCGGCCCCGCCACGAACTGGCCGCCGACCTGCGCCGCGCGTTTTCCGGCATCGTCGCCGGCAACGTGAAGGAGGAGGGTGTGCGCGCCATCGAGCAGCACGGGCCGTTCGACATCGACGGCGACAGCGACATCATGCAGGCCCTGGACAAGCTGCTGCAGGCCTTCGTGGCGCAGCAACGCATGAAGCTGCCCGGCGGCGCGGCGTACGTACCGTGCTATCGGGTGCGCACGCCTTGAAAAGGGCTCGAGTTTGCTCCCGATGGGTTGACAGCTGAGCGCACGAACTACAAACTACGCAGCTCCCGCCCGAATAGCTCAGCTGGTTAGAGCACTTGACTGTTAATCAGGGGGTCGCTGGTTCGAGTCCAGCTTCGGGCGCCAAAATCCAGCAAAGGGCCGCGAGTGATCGCGGCCCTTTTGCGTGGGCGGTACCGGTGGCTTGTCCCTCGGCGCGTCGGCTCGGTCGGGGTTCCAATGCCCTTGGTGCCCGGTTTGCGGCAGCTGGTGAAAATCGTAAAGGCCGCTGCCGGAAATCGCTGGCCCGGGTTTGCTTTACTGGCGCCATGAACATGCCGACTTTCCGCCGTTCCCTCGCCGCCTGCAGCCTGGTTGTGCTTCTGGCCTGCCTGGCGCCCATCGTCTACGCCGCGCAGGGTGTCCGGCGCATCGGCATCGATGTGCAGGGGAAGACCTCGCCGCTGGATCGCTTCTTCAACTTCTCCATCGGCTCCGATTACCCCGGCACGCTGATGCGCGACGACAGCCTCGCGCAACTGCAGACCGCCAGGACGGAACTGGGCTTTCGCTACGTCCGTTTCCACGCCATCTTCCACGACGTGCTCGGCACCTATCGCGAGGTCGACGGCAAACCGGTCTACGACTGGACCGGCATCGATGCGCTGTATGACCGCTTGCTCGCGATGGGCATCCGCCCGTTCGTGGAGCTTGGCTTCACGCCAGAGGCGATGCGGACCTCGGATCAGCACCTCTTTTACTGGAAAGGCAACACTTCCCATCCGGTGCTTTCGAAGTGGAGCGCGCTGGTGACCGCGTTCGTGCGTCACCTGGAGCAGCGCTATGGCCAGCAGGAAATCCGGCGCTGGTATTTCGAGGTCTGGAACGAACCGAACCTGAGCGGCTTCTGGGAGGGTGCCGATCAAAAGGCCTACTTCGACCTTTTCGATGCCACCGTGCGCCACATCAAACAGGTCGACCCGCAATTGAAAGTGGGCGGCCCGGCCACGGCCGGCGCGGCCTGGGTGCCCGAGTTGATCGAGCATGCCACGCAGGTCGGCGTGCCGATCGATTTCATCAGCACGCACACCTATGGCGTCGACGGCGGCTTCCTCGACGAACACGGCCAGAGCGACACCAAACTCTCGCCGTCACCGGATGCGATCGTCGGCGACGTACGCCGCGTGCGCCAGCAGATCGAGCAATCCTCCATGCCCGGCCTGCCGCTGTATTTCACCGAGTGGAGCAGCAGCTATACGCCGCGCGATCCCGTGCATGACTCGTACGTCAGCGCCGCCTACATCCTCGGCAAGCTCAAGGCGTCGGAAGGTTTGGCGCAGGGCATGAGCTACTGGACCTTCAGCGACCTGTTCGAGGAGCCCGGCCCGCCCACGGCACCGTTCCAGGGCGGCTTCGGCTTGATGAATCCGCAGGGCATCCGCAAGCCGGCCTGGTTCGCCTACAAGTATTTGAACCGGCTCGGCGCGAGCGTATTGAAAACCGCCGACGCGCAGAGTTACGTGACGTGGGACGACGGCGTCCTCAAGGCGCTGGTCTGGGATTTCGTGCAGCCAAGACAGGACAAAAGCAACCGTCCGTTCTACACGAAAGTGCTTCCGTCCCAGCGGGATGGGTCCGTCACGCTCGACCTGGCGCATTTGCCGCCGGGCACGTATCAAGCCGCGATTTACCGCACGGGCTACGACGCCAATGACGCGTACACCGCCTATTTGCGCATGGGTTCCCCGATGTCGCTGACGCCGGATCAGCTGCAGCAACTGCAGGCGGCAACCATGGACAGGCCCGAGATTCATGCAGTGACGGTTGATGCCAACGGGAGGGCAACTGTGGCCCTTTCGATGCGAACCAATGATGTTGTGTTGGTGGAGCTCAAGCGGCGCCCTTGACCGCTGAGCCGACTTGGCGGGCTGCCGAATCGGCGGCAAGGCCGGCAGACGCAAGAAAGCCCCGGAAAACTTGCGTCTTCCGGGGCTTCGGGTCTTGCAGAAAACTGGTGCCGGAAAGAGGAGTCGAACCTCCGACCTACGCATTACGAATGCGCCGCTCTACCAACTGAGCTATTCCGGCAGTGAGCCGCGAATTTTACGGGGCGGGAGGTGGTTGGCGCAAGCTGTGTAGCGGACGGGCATCCCGCAGGGTGTGCCCCGCAAGCGCCGGCCAGCAACCTTTCCCCCGCCACGGCCTTGCTACCGGGCATTCCCGTATCCATGCGCATCGGGACCACGGTCACGTTTTCACGCCGCCCGGACACCGCTCATCGGGCCGTTGCTACCGCTTGTCGGGAGATGGCTGGCCGACAGCCACGGAATGGCTACATTGCATGAAGGGGTATCAGGGAGAATTTTCCATGCAAGTCTTGTCGCGTCAGCGAGGCGTCTCGCTGATCGAGGTGCTGGTCGCCATGCTGATTTTCAGCATCGGCGTGCTGGGCATCGCGCTCATGCAGATCAAGGGTGCCCAATACACCAAGCAGGCCGGGGCACGTACCGTCGCCGTGTTGCAGGCGCGGTCGCTGGCCGA
>DATJCF010000099.1:0-5357 GCA_035514935.1 Rhodanobacter sp.
TCGGCATCATCGGCGCGTTTCTGGCCGGCTGGCTGCTGCCGGCGCTGGGCGTGGGTTTCAGCCTGGGCAGCCCGATCGTCACCAGCATCGTGTACGCGATGATCGGTGCGATCGTGTTGCTGGTGATCATCGGATTGATCAAGCGCGCCTGATCGGTGCTCGCAAAAGAAAACGCAGCGGCTCGCGCCGCTGCGTTTTTTTGTGGCTGTCGGCAAACCGTTCAGGCGGTGATGTCGACATCCTTGGTTTCACGCACGAAGAACAGGCCGATCACGAAAGTCATCATCGCGATCACCACCGGGTACCACAGGCCCGAGTAGATGTTGCCGGTGAGCGCCACGATGCCGAACGACACCGAGGGCAGGAAGCCACCGAACCAGCCGTTGCCGATGTGGTACGGCAGGCTCATCGAGGTGTAGCGGATCTTGGTCGGGAACATCTCCACCAGCCAGGCGGCGATGGGGCCATAGACCATGGTGACGTACAGCACCAGCAGGAACAGCAGCACGATCAGCATCGGATAGTTGCTGTTGGCCGGTGCGGCCTTGGCCGGGTAGCCGGCCTGATCCAGCACGGTGCCAAGGCTGGCGGCGAACGCCTTGGTCTTGGCGGCAAACTCCGCCTTGGGCAAGGTCGAGCCATCGAACGCGTCGAGCGATGCGCCACCCACGGTCACCCTGGCCAACGAGCCGGCCGGTGCCGCCTCATTGGCGTACGGTACGCCGCGCTTGGCCAGCGTGCTCTTGGCGATATCGCACGAGCTGGTGAACACCGAGGTGCCGGTGAGGTTGATCTGCAGATGGCAGTCGGCGGGATCGGCCACCACCGTGATCGGCGCACTGGCACTGGCCGCTTCGATGGCCGGATTGCCGAAGTGGGTCAGCCCCTGGAAGATCGGGAAATAGGTCAACGCAGCGAGCAGGCAACCGGCCAGCACCACCGGCTTGCGCCCGATCTTGTCCGACAGCCAGCCGAACACCACGAAGAACGGCGTGCCCAGCAACAGCGCCGCGGCAATCAGCAGCTGGGTGGTGGTGGCATCGATCTTCAGCGTGCTGCCGAGAAAGTACATCGCGTAGAACTGGCCGCAATACCAGACCACGGCCTGGCCGGCGGTGGCGCCGAACAGGGCCAGCAGCACCAGTTTTAGGTTGCCCCAGCGGGCGAACGATTCGGTCAGCGGCGCCTTCGACGTCTTGCCTTCGTTCTTCATCTGCTGGAACACCGGTGACTCGGCCAGCTGCAGGCGGATGTACACCGACACGATCAGCAACAGCGACGAGATCAGGAACGGGATGCGCCAGCCCCAGTCGTCGAACTTGTCGCCCAGCAGCCACTTGCAGCCCAGGATCACCAGCAGCGACAGGAACAGGCCGAAGGTGGCGGTGATCTGGATGAAGCTGGTGTACAGGCCGCGTTTCCCCGGCGGCGCATGCTCGGCCACGTAGGTGGCGGCACCGCCGTATTCGCCGCCCAGCGCCAGACCCTGCAGCATGCGCAGCAGGATCAGGATCACCGGCGCGGCCACGCCGATCGAGCCGTAACTGGGCAACAGGCCCACGAAGAAGGTGGACAGGCCCATGATCACGATGGTGATCAGGAAGGTGTACTTGCGCCCCACCAGGTCGCCGACCCGGCCGAACACCAGCGCGCCGAACGGGCGCACCGCGAAGCCGGCGGCGAACGCCAGCAGGGCGAAGACCAGCTGGCTGGCCTCGTTCAAGCCGGAGAAGAACTGGTGGCCGATGATCACGGCCAGCGAGCCGTATAGATAGAAGTCGTACCACTCGAACACGGTACCCAGGCTGGATGCCAGGATCACCCGCTTGTGGCTGACGTCGAGCGCGGGACGCCCGTCAATCGCAGTGGTTGCCATGCTGTACTCCCCTTGGTAATGGATCGCCGCCCTCCCTCGCGGGGGGCGGCCATCGGTTCAAAGCCATGCAGTGACGCGCCGGCACACCGGCGCGGATCAGAACGAGTATTTGGCGGTGAACTGCAGCCGCTGCAGTTTGCCCGAGTCGTTGTTCTCCAGCACGCGGCGACCCCAGGCGTATTCCGCGCCGAGATCCACCTTGGGCAGCGGCGAATAGAGCAGGTTCACGTGCGCGCTTTCGGTGTGCCGGTTGGCCGCCGGGCCGGTGAGCGCCACGTCGTTGTCGATGCCGTTGCGCGCCACCATCAGATTCATCCGCAGGCGGTCGTCGAACGCGTGGTGCCAGGCCAGATACGCGGCCCAGACACGGCGGGTCTCGATATCGCTGGCGGCATTGAGCATGCCGTCGGCGGCGAAGTTGGCCAGCCCCACGTAGCGGCCGATGCCCTTGCCCACAGTGGCGCTGTAACGCAGGTCGTCATTACTGCCGAGCACGGCCTTGCCCATCACGCTGACGCCGCCGGCAGTGGCGGTGCTGGTGCCGCTGGGCAACGCATCGTTGCGGCCATCGGTGCGCAGCTGGCGCAGCAGGCCGGCCACGCCGAAGAAGCCCCAGTCGCCCTTCCAGGTGTAACGCGCGGTGAGGTCGGGCATCACATTGTGGTCGGGCGAAAGCTGCGCGCTGCCGCCCTGGTAAGGCGTGACCGTGGTGTGCGGGTTTTCCAGCGCCATCGCGAAACCGCCGCTGGTATAGCGCAATTGCGCCTGGCGCACGAACACGGTGCCGTCGGTGACGCCGATGAAGTCGACAGCCTCGGGCAGCGCGTTCGGGTCCATGAAGTTGGTCCAGGTCTGGCCGGCCAGCCAGTTGTTCCAGTACAGGTAGGCATGGCGCAGGGTGAGTCCGTAACCATTGCTGGCGTTCTCGTTGCCCAGCGAATTGCCGAAGAAATCCCACTCGAGGAAGGCGCCGACCTTGTCGCCGCCGTCGGTGAGGCTGTCCACGCCCACGCTGATGCGCGAGAACTTGGCGTGCATGTCGCTGTAGCTGGCCGACTTGCCGCCGATCGGCGTGGCGCCGGGCAGGTACAGGTCGCGCGCCGCGTTCTGGTCACCCAGATAGCCGTCCGTATGGGTGGACATGAAATCGGTCTTGATGAAGCCGCCGATCTTCACCTTGGTATTGGGGTAGGCGTTGCCAGGCGTGGTCAACACCACTTCGTGCGCCGCGGCGGGCGCGGCGGGCGCGGCGGGCGCGGCGGCGACGGTCTGCGCCGGGGTGGCGGCCGGGGCGCGTGTCTGCGCGGCCTGTGCCTGCACCAGGCTCTTCAGCTCGTTCAACTGCTGCTCCAGCTGCGCCACACGCTGTTCGAGCTGTTGCTCGCGGCTGCCTTCCTGGGCGTGGCCGGCCAGGGGAAGCACCAACGCGCATGCCATGGCGAGGGCGAGCGCGGAATGACGGTAAGCGGTTCTCATGCGTGCGTCTCCCCGAAGGGTTCGGTGGATGGGCTCTCTCGATGGGCAACTCATCCGGTGGACTGGAGGCTTGTCGGGATCCGGGGTCGGCGAATCCCGAATCCCGTCTCCCCAATCCCGGCGTTTAGAGCATGGCCATGCTGCGCCGCGCGCCGCTATTCGCCTTTGGTCGCAATTCGACCAAAGTCGATGCGCGTGGCCGCCTGCCGCCACTTGGCGATGGGGCTACACTCGATCGTCAGGTGGCCTCGACGCCGCCAAGCCATCCATTCATCGATGCCGCCCATTGCGGCGGCCAGCAGGAGGCCAGCCATGTCCAAACTTTATCCGGTCAACCCCGAATTCGCCGCGGCGGCGCGCGTCAGCGCGGACGATTACGCGCGTCTTTACGACGAATCGATCAAGGATCCGGAAGGGTTCTGGAAACGCATCGGCCAGCGCGTGGACTGGATCAAGCCACCGACGAAGATCAAGGATGTCTCGTTCGACCCGTCCGACCTGCACATCCGCTGGTACGAGGACGGGCAGCTCAACGTCAGCGCCAACTGCCTCGACCGCCAGCTGGAAAAGCGCGGCGAAAAGGTGGCGATCATCTTCGAGGGTGATGACCCGAAGGACTCCCGCAAGATCACCTACCGCGAGCTGCATGCCGAAGTGTGCAAGTTCGCCAACACGCTGAAGAACCTCGGCGTGGTCAAGGGCGACCGCATCGCGATCTATCTGCCGATGATTCCGGAGGCGGCGGTGGCGATGCTGGCCTGCGCCCGCATCGGCGCGATCCACTCGGTGGTGTTCGGCGGCTTCTCGCCCGATTCGCTGGCCGGCCGCATCGTCGATTCAAAAGCCAAGGTGGTGATCACCGCCGACGAAGGCCTGCGCGCCGGCAAGCACATCCCGCTGAAGGTCAACGTGGACGCCGCGCTGGAACGCCCCGGCACCAGCAGCGTGGAAACCGTGATCGTGGTACGCCACACCGGCGGCCCGATCAACATGCAGTCGCCACGCGACCGCTGGTACCACACGCTGATGGAGGGCCAGTCCACCGATTGCGCGCCCACCCCGGTCGAGGCCGAACACCCGCTGTTCGTGCTGTACACCTCCGGCTCCACCGGCAAGCCCAAGGGCGTGCTGCACACCACCGGCGGCTACCTGGTGTATATCAGCTACACCCACGAGCTGGTGTTCGACCTGCGCGAGGACGACGTCTACTGGTGCACCGCCGATGTGGGCTGGGTCACCGGCCACAGCTACGTGGTGTACGGCCCGCTGTGCAACGGCGCCACCACGGTGATGTTCGAGGGCGTGCCGAACTACCCCGACCACAGCCGCTTCTGGCAGGTGGTCGACAAGCACAAGGTCAGCCTGTTCTACACCGCGCCCACCGCGATCCGGGCGCTGATGCGCGAAGGCGAGGAGCCGGTGACGAAGACCTCGCGCGCATCGCTGCGCCTGCTCGGTTCGGTCGGCGAGCCGATCAACCCCGAAGCCTGGGAGTGGTACAACCGCGTGGTCGGCGAAAACCGCTGCCCCATCGTGGACACCTGGTGGCAGACCGAAACCGGCGGCATCATGATCTCGCCACTGCCCGGCGCCATCGCCACCAAGCCCGGTTCCGCCACGCGGCCGTTCTTCGGCGTCACCCCCGCCATCGTCGATGCCGACGGCAAGGTGCTGGAAGGCGAAGCCGAGGGTAACCTGCTGATCACCACCTCGTGGCCCGGCCAGGTGCGCACCATCTACGGCGATCACCAGCGCTTCATCGACACCTATTTCAGCGCCTATCCCGGCAACTACTTCTCGGGCGACGGCGTGCGCCGCGACGCGGACGGCTACTACTGGATCACCGGCCGCGTCGATGACGTGATCAACGTCAGCGGCCACCGCCTGGGCACCGCCGAGGTGGAAAGCGCGCTGGTGTCCCACCCGAAGGTGGCCGAGGCCGCCGTGGTCGGCTGCCCGCACGACATCAAGGGCCAGGGCATCTACGCCTACGTCACCCTGGTGG
>DATJCF010000100.1:0-9538 GCA_035514935.1 Rhodanobacter sp.
GTGAGTCGCTCCTTCACTGCCGGCGCGGACATGCCGATGCGGCTGGCGAGCTTGCTGACCGGCTGGCGCGGGTCTTCCTGCAGCGCTTTCAGCAATTCGATATTGCGAGGGTCGGAGACGAGGCTGGAAATCTGAGGCATACCGTTCATTTTTACTGCGATAATTGAAAAATTGACGGATGTATCCTTGAATTGTGCATGGATCATGCGCCGATTCCCTGGAAAATGGGAGGCCATGAACGATCAGCCTTCTACCTCTTCGATACCGCGGTTCGCACCGCCGCCGCAGCTGTATTTCGTGGCCAGTGCGATCTTCCACTATCTCGGGCCGGCCTTCGCCGTGCTGTTGTTCGCCCGGGTCGAGCCGCTCGGCGTCACCTGGTTGCGGATCGCCAGCGCGGCGCTGATCTTCGCCGCGTGGCGGCGGCCGTGGCGCCGGTTCCGGCAGATGGATGCAGCGGCGCGATGGAACATCGTGGGGCTGGGCGTGGTGCTCGGCGGCATGAATGCCTGCTTTTACCTGGCGAACGATCGACTGCCGCTGGCGACGGTCGGCGCGATCGAGTTCCTCGGTCCGATCGCGCTGGTGTTGGCAGGTCTGCGCACACAGCGCAATACCGTGGCGCTCGCCCTGGTCGTGGCTGGCGTGTGGTTCCTGACTCACTTGCGCCTGGCCGGCGCGCCGCTCGGCTTCGCGTTCGCGTTCGCCAACTGCGCGCTGTTCACGCTCTACATCGTGCTCGGTCATCGGGTGGCGAACGATGCCGGCGGCAACGCCATCGATGGGCTGGCAGCCGCGATGCTGGTGGCGTTGGTGGTGGTGAGCCTGATCGGCATTCGCCCGGCCACGCCGGCGCTGCTCAGCCTGCCGCTGCTCGCCGCAGGCATTGGCGTGGGCGTGACATCATCGGTCATCCCCTACGTGTGCGACCAGCTGGCGATGGCGCGGTTGCCGCGGGCCACCTTTGCCATGCTGCTGGCCTTGCTGCCCGCCACGGCCTGCCTGGTCGGCGCCGTCGTGCTGCACCAGTTGCCTGGTCGGGCAGAGACGACCGGTATCGCGCTGGTTGCCGCCGGCATCGCCATCCATCGCGAGGCACGGCGATAGGGCCGGACCGATTTCACGCAACGACTTAAAGAGGTGATCCCCATGGACTACGTACGACTCGGAAAAACCGGCCTCAAGGTCTCGCGCATCTGCCTGGGATGCATGAGCTATTCGGAAGCGCCCACCAAGGCGAGGCCATGGACGCTCGACGAGGAGCACAGCCGGCCGTTCATCCGCCGCGCGCTCGAACTGGGCATCAACTATTTCGACACCGCGAACATGTACTCCGGCGGTGGCAGCGAGCTGGTGCTGGGGCATGCCTTGCGCGATTTCGCCCGGCGCGAGGAGGTGGTGATCGCGACCAAGGTGTTCTACCCGATGCGCGAGGATGCCAACGGCGGCGGCCTGTCGCGCAAGTCGATCATGACCGAGATCGATGCCAGCCTGCGCCGGCTCGGCACCGACTACATCGATCTCTACCAGATCCACCGCTGGGACCCTGCCACGCCGATCGAGGAAACGCTGGAAGCGCTGCACGACGTGGTGAAGTCGGGCAAGGCGCGCTACATCGGCGCCTCGTCGATGATGGCCTGGCAATTCGCCAAGGCGTTGTACACCGCCGACCTGCATGGCTGGACCCGTTTCGTCTCGATGCAGCCGCACTACAACCTGCTCTATCGCGAGGAGGAGCGCGAGATGCTGGCGTTGTGCGCGGACCAGGGCATCGGCGTGGTGCCGTGGAGCCCGCTGGCGCGCGGCCGGTTGGCGCGGGCGTGGGAAGACGAACCCAGCACCGTGCGTGGCGGCTCCGATCCCTGGGGCGATGGCGTGTACGCAGCAAGCAAGGCGGCGGACAAGGCGGTGGTGGATCGCGTCGGCGAGGTGGCGGAGCGGCTCGGCGTGCCGCGGCCTCAGGTGGCGCTGGCCTGGCTGTTGCACCAGCCGGTGGTCACCGCGCCGATCGTCGGCGCGACCAAACCGCATCACCTGGAGGAGGCGGTGGCGGCGCTGGCGGTCAAGTTGCCCGCCAGCGAACTCGATGCACTGGAGGCGCCGTATTTGCCGCATGACATTGCTGGCATCGAGTGATCAAGGCAGCCGTTCGACCGATGTGCCGCGTGTTTCCAGTTGTTCCTGCACGCTGTCCGGGCCGGCGAGGTGGGCGGCACCCACCGCGATGAAGACGGTGCCGGGTTTCTGCAGCATCGCGGTGATCTTCGTTGCCCAGGCCTGATTGCGTTGCACCAGCAGGCGCTGGTACAGCGCTGGCGCGTGGCGGGCCAGATCCTCATCCTCGATGCGGGCGATGGCGGCGACGTCGCCGTTCTTCCACGCATCGATCAGCGTGGTGAGTTCGGTGCTGCCCTTGTCCACGTCGCGCAGGGTGGAACGCAGGAAATCCAGCTCGACGTCGGCGGGCAGGTCGGCGAGGAAGCGGATCTGTTGCTCGGCGGTTTCCAGTCCGTCGACCGGCTTGCCGGCGGCCAGCATCTGCGCCTTGAGCAGCTTGTCGACACCGTGGGCCGGATCGAGGCCGGCTTTAAGCAAGGGCGCCACCGCCAGCGTCAGCCCGGCGAGCCACGGCCGCATCATCTGCAAGGTGTTCACGCCGCCGGGCACGCCGACGGTTTGCGCGGCCTTGGCCAAGGTGGCGTTTTCGGCGGCGCTGAGCTTGTCCGACAACGGGTGGGCAGG
The DNA here is from genome assembly GCA_035514935.1 of Rhodanobacter sp. Classification (GTDB taxonomy): domain Bacteria; phylum Pseudomonadota; class Gammaproteobacteria; order Xanthomonadales; family Rhodanobacteraceae; genus Rhodanobacter. The sequence goes on from DATJCF010000100.1 coordinate 2,743, forward strand.
ATCCAGCCCGTACTGCAGCACCAGCGCCTGCATGCGCACCGGATCATCGTCGGTGAGCTCGATGGTCAGCGAGTCGCTGGCAGCGAGCGCATTGTCCAGGGCGGGGAAGCGCCAGTCGGTGTCGTTCGGCAGCAGGTGCACGGTGCCGAACAGGTAGATCGTGGTGTCGGCATCCTTCACCATCCACAGCGCGGGTTTGGCCCATGCCGCAGCGCTGGCGAACAGCAGGAAACAGGCAACGAAGGCGCGGACAAGTCGGCTGAGTGTCATGCCGGCAGTGTCACGGCAAGCGGCGGCGGATTCAATCCTGTGGTGTGGTCGCGGCCGTGCACTCGCCGGCGCAGCGGAACCAGGCGGTGGCGTGCGGGTAGTCGATCATCATGCTGAAACGGGCGAGCACGTTGGCGCCGATCGCGCCTTCGGGCGGGGCGTCCATGAGGCTGGCCATCATGCCGTGGAAGGGGCCGTCCGGCCGCTCGGTGAACCACACCGGGCCCACGGACCATCCGGCGATCTCCACATCCGGCACCTCGATCAACCGCGCCTTGAAGTGCGGTGCCATGAGGTCGTCGCCATCTTCCACGATGGTCCATTCGGGATGCGCCTTGTGCCAGCGTTCCAGCATGCTGGTGGTGATGTAGCTGGTGACGCCGAAGCCGTTCACGGTTTCGGTGCCGGCCGCGGCCTTGCCGGCGGGCGTGGGATGCGCGGTGGCGCCGGTGTCCAGCAGCATGTCCAGCGGCTTGCCGCCGATGCGCACCACGATGCGCGGAAAGTGCTGGACCACCTTGCCTTGGTCGTCGGTCTGGAAGCCCAGCGGTGCACGATGGGCGGCGGGGTCGGGGCGCCAGTCGCCGACTTCCGTTCGCAGTTGCTGCCGTGGATAGTCGAACGTCCACATCCGGCTGCCCAGGTAGGCCGAGCCCAGCTGTCCGTCGTCCGGGTACGGACCGGGGTTGACCAGCAGCTTGCCCGCGCACGGTCCGCTGGATGGTGGCAATTGTTCGCCCGGCCGGTACGTCGGCGGCGTAGCCACCGGTATGGCATTGCCGTCGACCATGCAGGTGCCGGTCTTCAGGCCAAGGCGCTGCGTGACCTTCGCCGACAGCCAGTACATCCCGGCCACGCCGCCGCCACCGGTATCCACCAACAACCGCAGCGGCGATCCGTCCACGGTATGCGGCGTGGCGTAGAAGTGTCCGGCTTCGTAGTGCGTGGGAAGCGTCTGCGCCGGTGCGGCGTCGGCCAGTGCCAGGGCGGCCATCCATATCGTGATCATCGGGGTCCTCCTGAATGGTGCTGACGCAGGTGCGGTGCTGGCGCGCTTTCTTCAGCGTGGTACGCGGTAGCCGCCGGGCACGCCGCGCGCGCTGAGCGTCAGTTGCCACAGCTGATCGCGGCGGCTGCGGAACACGGCAGCGGAGGTGGCCAGGTAGAAACGCCACATGCGCCGGAAACGTTCGTCGTAGTGCGCCGGCAGGTGGTCCCACGCCGCTTCCACGTTGGCGTACCAGGCCATCAGGGTGCGGTCGTAGTCGGGGCCGAAATTGTGCCAGTCCTCGACCACGAACAGGCCCTGCAGGGCCGCGGTCACCTGGGCGGCGGCGGGGATCATCGAGTTGGGGAAGATGTATTTCTCGATCCACGGATCGGGCTGCGCGGGCGCGCTGTTGGTGCCGATGCAATGCAGCAGCGACAGCCCGCCGCTCTTGAGGCAGCGGTCCACGGTTTCGAAATACGCGCGGTAGTTCTTGCCGCCCACGTGCTCGAACATGCCGATCGAATACACCGCGTCGAAACGCTCGTCGATGTCGTGGTAATCCTGCAGGCGGATCTCGATGGGCAGGCCGGCGCACAGTTCGCGGGCGAACTCGGCCTGCTCCTGCGACACGGTGATGCCCACGCCGCTGACGCCATAGTTTTCCGCCGCGTACTTCAGCGCCTCGCCCCAGCCGCAGCCGATGTCCAGCACGCGCTGGCCCGGCTGCAGTTGCAGTTTGCGGCAGACCAGGTCGAGCTTGGCTGCCTGCGCGTCGTCGAGGTTGTCGGCGGCGGCCCAGTAACCGCAGGAGTACACCAGCCGCTTGCCCAGCATGGCCCGGAACAGGTCGTTGCCGAGATCGTAATGCGCCTTGCCGATCTCGAATGCGTGCTCGCCACGCTGCAGGTTGATGAAGCGCGCCTTGAGGTGGGCGACCACCGCCTCGAAGGTGTGCAGCTTCTGGTCGAGCCCGGACAGCAGCATGCGGGTGAACATGCCGGGGAGGTCGCCGGCGTCCCACCAACCGTCCATGTAGGCCTCGCCCAGGCCCAGCGAGCCGTGGGCGAATACGCGCGAATACAGTCGCTCGTCGTGTACCTGGAGATCGGTAGGTGCGGCGCCGTTGATGGTGATGCCGGCGCTCTGCAGCAGTTCGCTGGCGCGATCCTTCAAGCTGTCCTGGCTCATGCCTTTCCTCGCGGAGTGGAACAAACAGTCGTCAGCGCCGGATGGGTGGCTCCCGGCGATCGGCGACGTCGCTGCACGCGGTACTCATCCGGCCTTCGCCGCCCCCAACACGCCATAGCTTGCCGGCGTTCGTGCATACACCGTGTCGATGCCGGCGGCGCGTACGCGCTCCAGCAGCAGGTCGGCCTGGTCCTCGCGCAGCAGGAATTCCACCTTCACCGGCAGGTCGTCGGCCAGCTCGAAGAATTGCTCCTCGCGCAACACGCCGTGGCGGCCGAAGCCGGCGGTGGCGCGAAACACCGAGCCGCCGCCGAGACCATCGCGGCGGGCCTGCTCCAGCAGCCATTGCGATACCAGGACGCCGTCGTGGCGGGCGCGCACGTGGCAGTAGAACGTCAGATGCAGGCCTTGTTGCAGGTTGTCCTGGTTCATGCCGGTTCCCGATCAATGGCGCAGCAGGCTGCGGGTGAGGGCGATGCCGACGACGGTCATGCTGATCGAGCCGACCACGTGCACCGCCACGTGGCCGCTGAACCACAGGTATTGCTGGCGCAGCAGCAAGGTGGCCGATTCCGCCGAGAAGGTGGAGAACGTGGTCAAGCCGCCCAGAAAGCCGGTGAACACGAACAGCCGCAGTTCCGGCGACAACGTCTGGAAATGGTCGAACAGACCCATCACGCAGCCCATGAGCAAACCGCCGGTGAGGTTGGCCGCCAGCGTGCCCAGCGGCAGGGTGGGAAACAGCGGGTTGAGCGCGATGCCCAACAACCAGCGCGACCAGCAGCCGATGGCGCCGCCGAGGCCAATTGCAACGAATCCGGTTACACCCACGAGCGCGTCTCCTGACGAATGGAAGTGTCCGGCTGCCGCGGCGGCAGGCACGCCTGCGCCGCCGGAAGCCGGTGGTGCAGGCATCATCAGCCCCTGCAGTGATGCGGGGCGGTTGGTTCCATCGAACAACAAGTCCGCTGGAACGGGAGGCATGCCATCTCCCGGAGCGGCCATGCTAGGAGCGCGGGCGGCAGGAACGCAAGGGGCTGCGGCTTCGCGCTTTTGGCCGGGTTTTCCGCTCCTTCTCGTCAGATAGCGACGGCTATCTTCCTCAAACGACCGAAAAACCCGACGCAAAAGCGCTTTGCCTCGCTCCCTTGGTTCCGGCCGTCCGCGCTCCTGGGAGCGTGGGCGGCAGGAACGCAAGTCACGCGACGCAGGCCGGGCACGCGCTCGCTACAATGCACTTCCTGTTGCCGCCCGACGTTGTTGCTCCGATGAACCCACCCCCGCGCGCGGCACGCCGTAGCCTTCCCTGGTTGCTGGCGGCGTTGTCGATGATCGGCCCGTTTTCGATCGACGCGATCTTCCCGGCTTTCCCCCTGATCGGCGCCCGTTTCCAGGTCGACAACGCGGCCCTGCAACAGCTGATCAGCGTTTACCTGCTCACCTATGCGGCCATGAGTTTGTTTCATGGCGCGATCTCCGATGCGATCGGGCGCAAGCCGGTGATGGTGGTCGGCATGCTGGTGTATGCGTTGGCGTCGGTGCTGGCGGCGGTATCCACCTCGTTCGCCATGTTGCTGGCTTGCCGCGCGCTGCAGGGTGCCTGCGCTGGCGCCGGGCTGGTGGTAGGGCGCGCGGTGATCCGCGATACGTTCGAAGGCCCGGCGGCGCAGCGATTGATGTCGCAGGTGATGATGATCTTCGGCGTGTCGCCGGTGATCGCGCCGATGGTGGGCGCGTGGCTGCTGCCGCTGGGCGGCTGGCACGGCATCTTCTGGTTTCTGCTGCTGTTCACGCTGTTGTTGTCGGCGGCTGTCGCGATCTGGCTGGAGGAGAGTCACCCGCCCGCACGGCGCACCACGTTCGCGGTGCGCCCGCTGCTGGCCGGCTATCTGTCGTTCGGCCGTGACCGGCCGTTCTGGCCCCTGCTGATTTCCAGCTCGGTGAACTTTGCGGGGTTGTTCCTGTTCATCGCGTCGGCACCGCGCATCGTGCTGGAACTGCTGCATCTGTCGGCGCAGGATTTCCCCTGGTTGTTCGTGCCGGTGGTGGTCGGGCTGATCAGCGGCGCCTGGCTTTCCGGGCGGCTGGCCGATCGGCGCAGCGTGCGTTTCACGGTCAACCTGGGTTATGCGGTGATGCTGCTGGCGTGCGTGCTGCATGTGTCACTGGCGGTGGCATTGCCGCAACCCCGACTGCCGTGGTCGATGTTGCCGCTGGTGCTGCACGGCGTGGGCGTGCAATTGGCGTTTCCCACGCTCACCCTGCTGCTGCTGGATCGCTTCCCGAACCTGCGGGGCGGGATTTCCTCGGTGCAGGCGTTCGCCAGCTTGCTGCTCAGCAGCCTGGTCGCGGGCGTACTGTCGCCGCTGCTGTCGTCGACCATGTTGTCGCTGTCGCTGGGTTCATCGACTTTGACCCTGATCGGCGTGTTGTCGTGGTACTGGTACGGGCGGATCAGCCGCGTGCCGAAGGCGCCGCGCCTGGCGCGGGACGTCGAACTGCAGGCGCAGATCACCGAGCCGCGCTGATTTCGCCGTACCGTTTTTCTTTCCATTGATCGACGAGGAACCGCATGAAACCACGTATGGATTTCCGCCATGCCGCCCCCGATGCCTTCAAGGCGATGCGCGATCTGGAGGCTGGCGTGCGCCGCAGCGGGCTGGAGCATTCGCTGCTGGAACTGGTGAAGGTGCGGGTGTCGCAGATCAACGGCTGCGGCTATTGCCTGGACATGCACAGCAAGGAAGCGCGTGCCGCCGGCGAAACCGAGCAGCGGCTGTACCTGCTGTCGGCCTGGCGCGAGGCGCCGTTCTATTCGCCCCGCGAACGCGCCGCGCTGAGTTGGGCCGAGGCGGTGACCCAGGTTTCCACCAACGACCTGCCCGACGAGCTGTACGCCGAAGTGCGCGAGCATTTCGACGAGAAGGCGACGATTGAATTGACGCTGACGATCATCGCCATCAACGGTTGGAACCGGCTGGTGAAGGCGTGCCGTACCGAGGTGGGCAGCTACACAGTGGCGGGTGCGTGATGCCCCGGTGGGGTGGGCGGGCTTTTTGACGGCTGCTTGACCGCGGCCGGTCCAGGCTGTCGGTAAGCCATCGGTCCGGTGCTCCGGATCGCCCCGACCCACTACTGGAGATTTGGCCATGCCTTACAAGTCCATCAGCGACCTACCCGACTCGGTGCGCGAAAATGTGCCCAAGCATGCGCAGGAGATCTACAAGGAGGCGTTCAACAGCGCGTGGGACGAATACGCCGACAAGCACGAGCGCCGCGGCGACGAGTCCCGCGAGGAGGCGGCGCACAAGGTCGCCTGGTCGGCCGTGAAGAAGAACTACAGGAAAGGCGATGACGACAAGTGGCACGCCAAATAACCGGCTCGCCGCTTGCGCTGCGAGTGGCGAATCGTCAGATCAGTTCGCGCGTGACAAGAAACGCCCGTGCTTCGGCCGCGTCGTTCTCGAACCAGGCCCGGGTGGAACCCAGACGAAACGTGTAGCCCCAGGCATCCATGTCGGCCATCAGCCGTTCGCGACCCACGCCGGGGAAGGCGTCGGCCAGCACGATCTGCAGGTAGCAGGTGGCGTCCTCTTCCTCGATGGAATCGGTGGCATCGGTATGGACGTCCAGACGTCTGTCCGGCGGCATCACGATCAGATGACAGGCCTCGTGCAGCAGCGAATGCAGCGGTGTATCCGCCCGCGCGTAGACCGTGGTGCCAATGATGCCGGCCTCCTCGTCGCCCCAGAAGCTGCCGGGAATGGGTGCGCCGTCGTCGACGCGCTGCAAGCTCAGGCCGTAGCGGGCAAGCAGCGCGGTGGGCGCGTCGAAGCCGAGCTGGGCCAGCCGCAACACGGTATCGGGTGATCCGGCGGCGGGCAAGGGATGTGCGGATGACATGTGAGGCTTGGTGAAGAGAGACAAGGAGGGCCGGGCAAACGCGCCGGCCCGCGCTGCCATAGCGCTCAGCTGGCCGTGGTGGCGTCGGTGACGTCGGACTTTGCCTTGCCGTCCGGCAGTGTCACCGACAGCTCCAGGATCTCATGGCCGCTGTCGCGCTCCAGGTTGATGTTGATGGCCTCGATGTCGACGTGCACGTATTTCTTGATCACTTCGAGCAGTTCGTTGCGCATCATCGGCAGGTAGTCGGGCGCGCCGCGGGAGGATCGCTCCTGCGCCACGATGATGCGCAGCCGTTCGCGGGCCACGGTGGCGGTCGGCTCGGGCCGGCGCTTCAGGAAATCAAGAATACCCATCGTGATCAACCTCCGAACACGCGCTGGAGAAAGCCCTTCTTGGGCACATCGATGAAGCGAAGCGGACGCTCTTCGCCGAGGATGCGGG
>DATJCF010000101.1:0-20913 GCA_035514935.1 Rhodanobacter sp.
GCTGCTGGCGCGCGGCGATGCGTCGCGGCTGTACCAGGCGCTGGTGTATCGCCACCAGGTGGCGCGGGAAGTTGATGCGGAAGCCGACGTGCGGGTGGGGCCGGGCCTGTTCCTGGCCTACGCGATCCTGGCCAGCGGCCATACGCCGGAAGAGGCGGAAAAACTGCTGCACGAGGAGATCATCTGGCTGGCCACCCAGCCGATTTCCGCCGCCGAGCTGGAGCGCGCCAAGACACTGCTCCTGACCGATGAACTGAAACAGCGCCAGACCGCGCAAGGGCTGGCCTTCGCCCTGGGCCAGGCGGCGCTGATCGGCGGCGACGTGGCCCGCGCCAACACCGACCTGGCGGCCTTGCAGAAAGTCACCGCGAAAGACGTCCACCGGGTGCTGCAGAAATACGTCACCGGCGCGTACCACGTCACCATCGATTACCTGCCGGCGGCCAGGGCCGCCCAGCCGTCCAGCGGGGAGAGCGCGAAGTGAACCGTCCAACCAACCCTTTCCGCGCCACCCTCTTCACCGCCTTGTGCGTTGCCCTGGGCAGCGCTGCCGCGGCCGAGCCGCCGGCCACGTTTCCGACCACGCCACCCGCGCCCGCCGCCGCGCCCACGCTGACCATCCCCACCCCGACCAGCCAGACCTTGCCGAACGGCCTGCGGGTGATCAGCGTGCGCCGCGACGGCCTGCCCCTGGTCACCGCGCGACTGGTGATACGCAGCGGTGACGAGATGGATCCGCCTTCGCAGGCCGGCCTGGCCGACCTCACCGCCAACTTGCTGACCAAGGGCGCTGCCGGCCTCACCGCGCCGCAGATCGCCACCGCCGCCGAAACCCTGGGAGGGTCGCTGAACGCGGCCGCCGGCTGGGACGAAAGCGACGTGGACATCACCGTGACCACGCCGCGCCTGCCGCAGGCGCTGGCCCTGCTGGCCAAGGTGGTGCGCCAACCCGCGTTCAGTGCGCGCGAGTTGACGCGGGCGCAGGCGCAGGCCATCGACGAGGTCCGCCTCACCCTCAGCAAGCCGACCGCGCTGGCCGGGCTGGTGGCCGCACGCGGTACCTTCGGCACCGGCGCCTATGGCCACCCGCGCAGCGGCACGCCCGCCTCGATCGGCCGCATCGGCCGCGCCGATGTGCAGCAATGGCATGCCGCGCTGTACCGCCCGGACAACGCCATCCTGGTCCTGGCCGGCGACATCGCGCCGGCGCAGGCGCTGCAGCTGGCCCGGGCCAGTTTCGGCGACTGGTCGCGACCCGCCACGCCCTTGCCGGCCAAGCCCACCGGCAGCGGCGAGCGTTCGTTGCCCGCGGTGGTGCTGGTCAACCAGCACGGCGCCGGGCAGGCCGGTGTGGTGGCCTCGCATCCGGCGCCGCCGCGCAGCGACGCCCACTATTACGACGGCCTTGTCGCCAACGCGGTGCTGGGTGGTTCGTACTCGGCGCGGTTGAACGAGGAAATCCGCATTAAGCGCGGGCTTTCCTACGGCGCATTCAGCGAGCTGCAACCGCTGCGCAATGCCGGCGCGTGGCTGGCCTCGGCACAAACCCGCAACCCTGCGGCGCCACAGGTGGTGGACCTGATGCTGGCCCAGTTCCGCCAACTGGGCGACGAGAAAATACCGGCTGCCGAACTGGCCGCACGCAAGGCCACCCTGATCGGCAGCTATGGCCGCAGCCTGGAAACCACCACTGGCCTGGCCACCCAGCTTGCCGAGCTGGCCGTGTACGACGTGAACCTCGGCGAGATAAGCCGCTTTCCGGACCAGGTGAACGCGGTGACGCCGCGCCAGTTGCGCAAGTACGCACACAAGCATCTGGACGCCGACGAAGCCACCGTGGTGGTGGTCGGCGACGCCAGCCAGTTCGCCACCGCGGTGCGCAAGGCCCATCCGAAGGCGGTGCTGCTGGACGCGGCGACGCTCGACCTGGACCGTGCCGATTTGGGCGCCGGCGCGGCGACGCACTGACGGCCCACCGCCTCGATCGGAGCCGCGGCGCTCGCCTGCGGCGGCTCCGATCCCTCCGCTAGACAGCCGGAAAACACCCGGTACGGGCCTTCGCTTGCGATTACCCGTACGCGGCGGGATATACTGCACCACACGGTACAGTATAATTTTCCCCGCTTTTTGCAGGTCCCCCATGCGTTTCATGCCCACGCTCCGCGCGGCGCTGGTATTGCCGCCGTTGATCCTCACCGCCCTGCCTGCCACCGCCGCGCGGTGGGAATTGCAGGCCGGACAAAGCTTTATGGACGGCTACGGCGCGAATACCGCCTTCATCGAAGCGGTGTTCGCGCCGCACCCGCTGGGCAACACCCGCTTCAGCTGGGCGCCCGACGTCTCCGTCGGCTGGATCGACAGTCGCGACGTGGCCCGCTTCCGCAGCGACCGCTACACCACCCGCGACAGCATCGCCCTGCTGGCCGCCGGCGTGCGGCTCTATGCCGGCGAAGGCGACGAATGGAGCCGCCGGCTTTTCCTGAGCCTGCAGCCGGTGGTGCACACCGGTCGCACCCAGGCGCTGAGCAGCGTCTACGAATTCGCCACCACCGTGGGTTGGCAGGGCCGACGCTTCAGCGTGCAGCTTCGGCATGTTTCCAACGGCAGCCTGCATGAGCCGAATCGGGGCGAGACGATGGCGTTGGTGGGGGTGGCGTTCTAGATCAGGAGCGGCCCCCTTCCGCCCTGTCGGGCACCTTCCCCCGCAAGCAGGGGAAGGAAGCTGGCTGTCAGATCACTTCCTTCCCCCGTTCCACGGGGGAAGGTGCCCGACAGGGCGGAAGGGGGCGCTCTCTCAATGCCCGCCCGCCGCCGGTCCCGCCTTCGCGCTGAACGGCGGCCTGGCCAGCCAGATCACCAGCACCAGCGCGATGAACACCCAGCCCAGCATGTGGAACACCTCGTTGAACGAGATCTGGTAGCCCTGCTGGGTGATCATGTTGTTGATCACGCTGGCACCCGCCTGCGCGTCGCCCTGGCCCAGGTGTTCCATCGCCGCCTGCGAGGTGGGGTTGAACACGTTGATGTGCTCGGCCAGTTGCTCGTGGTGGGCGACCGCGCGGCGTTCCCACAGCAGCGTGGTGATGGAGGCGGAGAAACTGCCGCCCAGCGTGCGCAGGAAGGTGGCCAGGCCGGAGCCCGAGGCGATCTCGTTCTGCTGCAGGTCCGACAGCAGGATGGTGAGGATCGGCATGAAGAACAGCGCCACGCCCAGGCCCTGCCACAGCTGCACCATCGCCACATGGTAGAAGTCGATGCCGATGAAGAAATCGGCGCGCATGAAACACGTCACGCCCATCACCACGAACGCCACGGACGCCAGCAGGCGCAGGTCGACCTTGGTGGCGTACTTGCCCACGAAGAAGGTCAGCAGCACCGGAATGATGCCCAGCGGTGCGGTGGCATAGCCGGCCCAGGTGGAGGTGTAACCCAGGTTGCGTTGCAGCCACAGCGGCACCAGCAGGCCGATCGAGAAGAACGCGGCATAAGCCAGCACCAGTGCGATCGTGCCGGCGGTGAAATTGCGGTGGCGGAACAGCTTCAGGTCGACGATCGGGTCCTTGTCGGTCAATTCCCAGATCAGGAAGATCGCGATGTTCACCGCCGAGATGATGCTGGTGACGATGATGAAGGTGGAGTTGAACCAGTCCTCGTCATTGCCCTTGTCCAGCACGATCTGCAACGCGCCCACGCCGATGATCAGCGTGATCAGGCCCACGTAATCGACCTTCGGCCGCTCGGTTTTCTCGACTTTCGCGCGCAGCTGGCTGGCCACCACCATGCTGGCGAAGATGCCGATCGGCACGTTGATGAAGAAGATCCACGGCCACGAATAGTTGTCGGTGATCCAGCCGCCCAGGATCGGGCCGGCGATCGGCGCCACCACCGTCACCATCGCCAGCAGCGCCAGCGCCATGCCGCGCTTGGCCGGCGGGTAGATGCCGATCAGCAGGCTCTGCGTGATCGGGTACATCGGCCCGGCCACCGCACCCTGCAGCGCGCGGAACAGGATCAGCATGCCCATGCTCTGCGACACGCCGCACATGAAAGAGGTCAGCGCGAACAGCAGCGTGCAGGCGGTGAACAGCTTCACCTCGCCGAAGCGGCGGGTGAGGAAGCCGGTCAGCGGCAGCGAGATCGCCATGCTCACCGCGAATGAGGTGATCACCCAGGTGCTCTGGTTGTTGCTGACGCCGAGGTTGCCGGCGATGGTCGGCAACGACACGTTGGCAATCGTGGTGTCCAGCACCTGCATGAACGTGGCCAGCGACAGGCCGATCGTGCTGAGTGCCAGGTTGGGTGGACGGAAATGGGTGGTCATGAGATTCGATCGATGATGTAGGAGCGCACCCTGTGCGCGATGCTCTCCGTCACGTCAGGAAAGGCATCGCGCACTTCGGTGCGCTCCTACAGGGGACTATTTGCCGCCAGCCATGTTGGCGTGGATGATCTGCGCGATCATCGTGTCGGCCTTGGTCGACTGCTGCGCGTAGACATCGGTGCTGAAGGCCGGCTTGGTCGGCGGTTGCTGCGCCAGCGTGGGGCCACTGCGGTCGTGCAGGCCCACATCCACGGTGAGCGACATGCCCAGCCGCAGCGGGTGCTTCTGCAGCATCGCCGGGTCGTCGAACAGGATGCGCACGGGAATGCGCTGCACGATCTTGATCCAGTTGCCGGTGGCGTTCTGCGCCGGCAGCAGCGAGAACGCGCTGCCGGTGCCCACGCCAAGGCTCTGCACCTTGCCCTTGTACTTCACGTCGCTGCCGTAGACGTCGGACTCGATCTCCACCGGTTGGCCGATGCGCATGTCGGTGAGCTGGGTTTCCTTGAAGTTGGCATCCACCCACACCTCGTTCAGCGGCACCACCGCCATCAGTGGCGCACCGGGCTGCACGCGCTGGCCCAGCTGCACCGAGCGTTTGGCCACATAGCCGTCCACCGGCGCCACCAGGGTGGTGCGCAGGTCGTCCAGGAAAGCGGCGCGCAACCGCGCGGCGGCGGCCTGCACGTCCGGGTGCGAGGCCACCACGGTGTCGTCCACCAGCACCTTGCTGGTCTGGTATTGCTGCTGGGCGGCGATCAGGCCGCTCTCGGCGGTGGTCAGCGCGTCGCTGGCGTGCGACAGCTCCTCGGCCGAGATCGCGCCGGACTTGGCCAGCGCCACGCGCCGGTTGTAGTCGGCCCGGGCCTTGGCCACCGCGGTCTTGCGCGCGGCCACGTCGGCCTGCGCGCCGCTGACGCTGCTGTACAGGCCGCGCACCTTGCGCACGGTGCTGGCCAGGTCGGCCTTGGCGCCGGCCAGGGCCACGTCGGCGTTGCTGCGGTCCAGCTTGATCAGCACGTCGCCGGCATGCACGCGGTCGCCGTCATCGGCACCGATGCTGATCACCGTACCGGCGATCTGCGGCGTGAGCTGCACCACGTTGCCGTTGACGTAGGCATCGTCGGTGCCCTCGTACCAGCGGCCGTCGAAGTAATACCAAAGGCCCCAGGCGATGGCGGCGACCAACAGCACGATGCCGAGCAGACGCAGCATCAACCCGCGCGACCGGGTCTTGGTTTGCGGCGGGGACGGCGGTGCGGCGACCGGTGGCGCGGTGGGTGTGCTGCCCTGTTCGGGCGGTGTCTGGCTGGACATGGGGGTGCCTCAGGAACGTGATGGGGTGGAAGAGGAAAGCGGCGCGGGCGCGTCGGCTTGCGGACGGAAGCCGCCGCCGAGGGCCTGGATCAGCTGTACCGAGAGATCGACCTGCTGCGCCTGCAACTGCGCCGTGCCGCGTTCGGCCGTCAGCAGCTGCTGGCGCACGCTGAGCGCTTCCAGGTAGCTGCCGATGCCGGCCTTGTAGCGCTGCTCGGCCAACTCCCAGGCCTGCCGGGCGGCGTCCTGCGCGCGCTGCTGCGCGTCGATCTGCTGCTGCAGCGATTGCAGCGCGGACAAGTCGTCGGCGACCTGGTTGAGCGCGCCCACCAGGGTGCGGTTGTACTGCGCCACAGCGAGGTCGTACTGCGCATCCTTGCCGGAGAGGTTGGCGCGCAGCTTGCCGCCATCGAAGATCGGCAGGCTCAGCGACGGCCCGAACTGGTAGAACCGCCCCGCCAGGCTGAGCGGGTTGGCGCCGCCCATGCTCACCATGCCGGCCATCGCGCCGATACTGATGTTGGGCAGGAACTCGGTCTTCGCCGCCTTGATGTCCTTGCCGGCGGCCTCGACGCGCCAACGCGCGGCGACGAGGTCGGCGCGATGGCTGACCAGATCCAGCGGCAGGTTGGACGGCACCGCCAGTTCGGCCGGGTGCAGCAGCTGCGGCCGGGCGATCTGCAAGCCGCGGTCCGGCCCCTTGCCCAGCAACACCGACAACGACGAGCGCGCGGCGTCGACGGCGCGGCTGGCCAATGCCGCCTGCTGCTCGGCGCTGGCCACTTCCGCGTCGCCCTGGCGCAGCTGGATCTGGTTGTCGATGCCGGCGGCGACGCGCTGGCGGGTCAGTTCGCGCGACTGGCTGGCGCGTTGCAGCTCGCTGGCGGCCAGGTCCTGCTGGGTGAACGCGTAGCCGAGCTGCGCATAGGCGCGGGCCACGTTGCCGGAGAGTTCGATGCGTGCGGCGCGGGCATCGACCTCGGCGGCACGCGCCTGGCCCACTGCCGCCTCCCACGCGGCGCGCTTGCCGCCCCAGAGATCCAGATCCCACTTGAAGCTGGCGTAGCCGTATTTGGCCAGCCCGAAGTGCGCCTTGTCGCCGAGCAGCGCGGCCGGCGGCCGCGCTGCGGCGACCGAGGCGCCGCCGTTCACGCTGGGCTTGCGCGCCGCATCGGCGACGCCGGCCTCGGCCTGGGCGGCACGGGCGCGCGCATCGGCGACGCCGAGGTCGGGGTTGTTCTGCAGCGCTTCGGCGATCAGCGCATCGAGCTGCGGATCGCCCAGCCCGCTCCACCAGTCGGTGGAGGGCCACGCGGCGGCGGAGAGATGGGCGAGGCTGTGGTCGGCCTTCAGCGTGGCCGGATCGATCGGCGTGCCGTCCGGGTGCAGGCCACCGCTGCTGGCGCAGCCTGCCAACGCGAGGGTCAGGGCGGCGGCAGCCGCAAGAAGATGCAGACGCATGGAAAGGTCCAGGGTGAAAAGTCCGGGGTGAGAGGGTCAGTTCTTGTCGCGAAGCGCGTGCAGCACGCGCTCCAGGTAGTCGTGCAGTTGCGCCTGTTCGGCGTCGTCCAGCGAGCGCTGGGCCGCACTCAGCACGCGTTCGTTGCAGTCGGTCAGCTCCTGCCACAGCGTGCTGCCGGCCTCGGTCAGCTCGATCCGCAGCGCGCGGCGGTCCTGCTCATGCCGGCAGCGGCGCAGGTAGCCCTTGCCCTCGAGCTGGTCGAGCTGGCGGGTCATCGCGCCACCGTCCAGCTCCACCGAGCGGGCCAGTTCGGTGGCCGACATCGGGCCAAGCCGGGACAGCCGCTTGATGATCAGGAACTGGGTGAAGCTCAGGTTCAGTCCCCTGGCCGCCAGTTCGCCTTCCATCGCACGCACGACCTCGCTGCGGACGAGGCCAAGCAGGATGCCCAGGCTCTCCCGGGGCGTGCCAAAAGCGAGCACTTCGGAATTCATGGCCGTGCATTCTATTGCCCCAGATATATTTGTCAAGGCAAATATATGGACGTTCATCTTTGCTCTGGCAAGCGTTCCTGCGCTTTAGCCCGCCCGGGCGCGCAGGCTCGCCAGTTCGTCCTGCACCAGGTTGCGCAAGGCGGGGTCGCGGATCGCGAACAGGTCGAACACGCCAAGCGCCAGCAAGGTGGGCAACTGCCCCAGCAGGCGCGGTTCGGCTTCGCGCCGTACCGATTCCGGCGTGGCCGGATCGAGCATCAGCTGTGCGTGCACCACGAAATCGGTGAAGGCGTCGGTGTCGGGCTGCACGGGTTGGGGAAAGGGGAGTAGCGACATGTCGGTCTCCTGGCGAAGGTGCAAAAACAAACAGGCACGGCGCTGGCCGGCGGGCACGGCGAACGGCTGGGGAGCCGTGCGAGGTGGGGTGCGGGTTGAAAAACCGTGCGTCCGCGTGGCCGGGATCGGCGATCACCGGCGTGGAAGGGTGACGGACGGGACAGGCAACCCTATTTCCACCACCACTATCATGGGAAGGCACTTCCCACTGCTGGTACTCCCACCACCACCTCGCCGGTTGTCGATGACCACGCCCATGCAACGCAACGAGCTGAAGGCTTTCCTGCGCACGCGGCGGGCGATGCTGACGCCCGAGGCGGTGGGTTTGCCACGCGGTACGCGCCGGCTCACGCCCGGCTTGCGGCGCGAGGAAGTAGCCACCCTGGCCGACGTGGGACTCACTTGGTACACGTGGCTGGAGCAGGGTCGCGACATCAACGTGTCGGCCGCCGCGCTCACCCGCATTGCGCGCGCGCTGTCGCTGTCGGCTACCGACGAGACCTACCTGTTCTCGCTGATGGGCCTGTCACGCACCGAGGTGACCGAGCACCACTTCACCCTGCCGCCGGTGACGCAGCAGGTGCTGGACCTGTACCAGGCGCCCGCGTTCGTGCTGGATACGGTGTTCAACCTGCTGGCATGGAACCGGCTGGCGGGGAAGCTGTACGACCTGGGCGAATTTGGCGGCCCATTCGCCGACAACCACATCTGGAACGCGTTCATGAACCCGGCGCGGCGCCGGCTGTATCCGGATTTCGAGAACGGCGCGCTGAACCTGCTGGGCATGTTCCGCATGAACTACGCGGCGCACCCTGAAGACACCCGCTTCGACCGCCTGATCGCCGCGCTGACGGCGGCCAGCCCCGAATTCGTGACGCTGTGGCAGCGCTGCCACACGGCACCGCTGAGCGCGATCATCGTGCCGTTCTTCCACCCGGATTTCGGCCACCTCAGCATCCACTCGATGCGCATGCCGATCCGCGACGAAGATCACCTCGACCGCGCCACCGCATTCTTCTTCGCCCCCGCCGACGCGCCGACTGCGGCCAGCTTCGCGCGGATGGCGCAGCGTCTGGGCGGCTGATAGCCACGGACCTGCCGCAGGAAGCAGTTACCCCTTCGCCGTCAACCGTGCCATCACCGCCTCGGTGACGCGGGCGCAGCGTGCGCCCATGAAGGGGAAAGCGTCGGTGAGGGAGGCGGCCACCGTGCCGTGCAGCGAATGGCGCAGCAGCCGGCGGGCGCGATGCAGGCGGGTCTTCACCGTTTGCGGGTTGATCGCCAGCTGGGTGGCGGTTTCCTCCACCGAGCACTCCTCCACGTCGCGCATCATGTAGACGGTACGGAACGCCGGCGGCAAGGCGTCGATGGCGTGTTCCAGCAGGTGGCGGATCTGCAGGCGCGCGGCGGATACGGCCGGGTCTTCGCTGCCGAAGCGCGAGGGAAACTGGACGATCTGGTGGGTATCCATGGGGGACTCGTCGATTTTCTCCAGCCCGACCATGTTGTGCCGCTTGCGCAGCCGGCCACGGGCCTCGTTCAGCACGATGGAGGTGAGCCAGGTCAGCAGGCTGGACTCACCACGGAAGGTATCCAGCTTGCGGTACGCGCGCAGGTAGGACTCCTGCAGCACGTCCTCGGCCTCGGCATCCTCACCCAGCACGCTGCGAGCGATGCGGAACAGTCGCTGGTTGCAGCGCTGCATGATGTGGCGGAACGCGCTTTGCTGACCACCACGCACCAGGGCGACCAGCGCGGCATCGTCCAGCGCGGAGTAGTCGACGGCAACGGCATGAAGGGAAGCGGACATGATTTCTCCTTTCTACACCGATTGAGATGCGACGACCTCGCCGCAGGTTCCCGATGCAGATTTCCGGAACCTCGCGGGCAGCACCCGCATCCCATGGCCGCAGACGGGCAACTGCCGAACCTGCCCATGTCCCTCAGGAGAAATCACGTGAAAAAGTCACTTTTCGCTCTCGCCATCGCCCTTGCTTTCGGCACCGTCGCCAGCGTGCAGGCACAACCCGCGCCGGCCGCCGCCACCGCGCCGGCCACCATCGACGACGCGCAGATCGCACACATCGCCTATACCGCCGGCCAGATCGACGTCACCGCCGCCAAGCAGGCGCTGAAGAAGTCCCACAACAAGGCCGTGCTCGCCTTTGCCGAGGAAATGCAGCGTGACCACGCCGCCGTCAACGAGCAGGCGCTGGCGCTGTGCAAGAAGCTGGACGTGACGCCGGCCGACAATCCCACCAGCCAGGCGCTGGCCAAGGCCGCCGCGGCCGAGCAGGTGAAGCTGGCCGCACTGAGCGGCGCCGCCTACGACAAGGCCTATGCGGCCAACGAGGTGGCCTTCCACCAGACGGTCAACAAGGCGCTTTCCGGCACGCTGATTCCGTCGGCCAGGAACGAAGAGCTGAAGTCGCTGCTGGAAACCGGCCTGAAGCTGTTCGAGTCGCACCAGATGCACGCCGAACACCTGGCGCAGAGCCTGAAGTAAGGAGCGGATCATGCGTCGCACGATGATGGTATTTGCCAGCCTGCTGGCGATGAGCGGCTGGGCGGTGGCGGCCACCCAGCCGGCGCAAACCCCCGCGGCCGCCCCGTCCGCCACGCCGGCACCGCAGGTGCACGTCATCGTGGTCGACACCATGCAGTACGGCCCGATGCCAACCGGCGTACGCGCCGGCGACATCATCGAGTGGGTCAATCGCGGCATCCTGGAACACACGGCCACCGCTCGCGACGGCCGCTTCGACATCGACCTGAAACCTGGCGCCACCGTGCGCATGAAAGCCACGGCCGGCACGGTGAAGGTCTACTGCAAGTTCCACCCCACGATGGTGGCGACCTTGGTGGTGAAGTAGCGCGCGCAGCTTTTTTGTAGGAGCGACTTCAGTCGCGACGCTCTTGCCCCGAGGCTGAAAAGCAAAAGCATCGCGGCTGAAGCCGCTCCCACAGTCGGGGCGCGCCAATACGTTGCGCGCCCTCTTTTTCAGGCGATGGCTTTCAGCTTTCGCCCGCCACTGATCTCGAAACCCTCGCGCAGGTAGAAGCGGAGGCTGGCGTCGAATTCGGGCAGGGGCGGCGTGCAGACTTCGATACGGCGCCATCCGCGCGCCCGCGCCTGCGCCTTCACTGCCCCGATCAATGCGGCGCCGATCCCGCCTGAGCGAAAATCCGGCGCCACGTAGAACTCCTGCATCGTGCCGATGGCACCACCGGCGTACAGGGCACAACCCTGCGACAGGCCGACAAAACCCACCGGGCGCCCGTCCACCGTGGCCAACAGCGCGGTGTAGCTGCCTTCGGCAAGCGTCCGCGCGCACAGCGCGGCGGTGCCGTCGAGGTCCAGGTCGAAATGCTGCACGCCCATGCGGCGGGAAATTTCCTCGGTGAGGGCAACGGCCATGCCGGCGATGGCCTGGGCGTCCGCTGCGGACGCCTGGGTGATCTCGTAGTCCACGGTGAAAAATCAGCCTTGTCGTTCGGTACGAAAGTATGGGCAACTATGGCTTCGGCGCAGCCGGTTTCACATAGGTGTCGAACAGCTCGTACACGCGCCGGTATTCGTCGTACCACGAATCGGGATGCACGAAGCCGTGGCGCTCCATCGGGTACAGCGAGATCCAGAAGTTCTTCTTGCGCAGCTCGATCAGGCGCTGGTACAGGCGGATGGAATCCTCGGCCAGCACGTTGTCGTCGATCAGGCCGTGTTCGATCAGCAGCGGGTCCTGCAACTGGTCGGCGTATTCGATCGGCGAGCTGGCCGTATAGGCGGCCGGATCGAGCTGCGGGTCGTTGAGGATGTTGGCGGTGTATTCGTGGTTGTACAGCGTCCAGTCGCTGACCGGGCGCAGCGCGGCGCCGGCGGCGAATTCGCCGGGCGCACGCAGCAGCGCCATCTCGGTCATGAAGCCGCCGTAGCTGCCGCCGTAGATGCCCACGCGTTGCGGGTCGACGCCGTGGTGCTTCACCAGCCAGGCCTTGCCGTCCAGCAGGTCTTCCAGCTCCGGATGGCCCATGTTGCGGTAGATCGCCGTGCGCCAGGCGCGGCCGTAGCCTTCGGAGGCGCGGTAATCCATGTCCAGCACTGCGTAGCCACGCTGCACCAGCAGGTTGTTGAACATCTGCTCGCGGAAGTAATAGGTGGACGACAGCGTCACGTCCTGCAGGTAGCCGGCGCCGTGCACGAACAGCACCGCGGGCCGGCTGGCGCCGTCGTTTTCGGCCGGGCCGTAGTACTTGGCGTAGATCACGCCGGCGCCGTGGCTGGAGGGAATCTGCACGATTTTCGGGGTGATCCATTCGTGCACGGTGAAGGCCGGCTTCATCGTGTCGGTCAGTTCGCGCGGCGTACCCCCGGCCGCTGGCTGCACCGCCAGTTGCGGCAAGCGATAGGCGGAGGAATGCAGCACCGCCAGCTGGCTGCCGTCGGGCGAGAGCTTGAAGTCGTCCATGCCCTGGTACTGGGTGACGCGCGTCATTGCGCCGCCCGTGCTGGGTACGCGGTAGACGTCGTAGCTGTACGGCGCCACCTGGTTGCTGCGCAGGTAGAACCAGCGACCGTCCGCGCTCAATTGCGGATGGCTGACTTCGAAGCGGCCGGTCGTGAGCGCGTTGGCCTTGCCATCCAGCGGCTTGCTGTAGAGCTGCGACCAGCCGCTCTGTTCGCTGAGATACCACAGTGTGTGGCTGTCTTTCAGCCAGCCGAAATCGTTGAAGTTCCAGTTGATCCAGGCCGGGTCGGTGAGCCGCTGTTGATTGACCAGCGCGTGGTCGCCGAAATCGACGCTGGCGATCCAGCGGTCCTTGTTGTCGATGGCGCGCAGCTGCACGGCCAGTTCGGTGCCGTCGTCGCTCCAGGCGATGTTGTCGCCACCATCGCCGGCCACCGTCACCGGGCGCACGTCCGGTGCCTTCAGCGTCTTGGCCTGGTCGGCCTTGCCGGCTTTTTCCAGCGCGGCGATCGCGTCGCGGCGCAAGGCCTTCAGCGGATCGTCCTTGATGCCGGGCAGCTTGTCGGTGGGCAGTGCGTAGGGCTTGTGGTTGACCAGGTCCAGCAGCAGCAGCGACTGGCCGGCCGGATCGTTGCGCCCCACATAGGTGTGCACGTCCTCGGGCTCGGCGTAACCGCTGTCCGTGACGTAGTGGGTGAGCTGCGGCAGCTTGCCCGGGTTGGCGTCCTTGGGCACGGTCACCAACAGCATCCAGCGGCCGTTGGGCGAGAGCTGCGCATCCGCCAGCTTGATCTTGTCGCCCAGCCAGAACGGCATCGGCGCGCGGCTGGGGTCGGCCGCCTGCAGGGCCTCGGTCTCGTCGCGCAGGGACTGCTTGTCGGCCTTGATCCGGCGCAGCGTGCTGAAGGTGGCCAGCTGCCGCTCGCCCAGCGCGTCGGGTTTGGCGTCCTGCGGATCGTCGGCGAATTTCAGCAAGGCCACCGGCGCGACGACAGCCTGCGCCAGGTCGTAGCTGTACCAGTCGTTGCCGTCGCGGTACTGCAGCGCGCGGCCATCGGCGGAGAACTGCGGCGAGGATTCGTCCTGCGGCGTGCGCGTCACCTGGCGCCGCTGGCCGCTGGCCACGTCGACCACGAAAACGTCGCCATGCAGGATGTACGCGGCGTGCTGCCGGCGGCGGTCGAACACCGGATCGCCACCGGCCTGCGCCCGTGCCGCGGCATCCAGCTTCACGCTCTGCCCGCTGGCGGCGTCGACGCGATACAGGTCGCGCACCTGGCTGCCGTCGCGTTTCACCGCGTAATAAATGCTGCGTCCGTCCACGCTCCAGTACGGGCTTTCCACCGCCTGGCCGACCCAGTCCGGGTTGGCCATGATGGTTTCCAGGTCCAGCGGTTGCGGGGTGGACGGCGGTGTCGCCGCCAGCGGCAGCACGGTGAAGGCAATGAGGCCGGCGAGCAGCAGTCGACGCATCTTCAGAGGTTCCTGCAAATGGTCAGCATAGCGGGCGATCCCGGGCGCGGACGCCACCCCTGCCACAAGTCAGGCCCGGAAATCACCCGGAATCGAAGTGGCTCGCGTTACCCTCGATGCCTTCGTTTTGCAGGGAGTTTCCGTCATGCGCCAAGCCCTCGTGGTGGCCATCCTGATGTTCATGCCCGCAGCGGCCTGTCTTGCCCAGACGTCGACGGCGCCGCCGCCGGATGCGCGCGCGCAACCGCGCGACGTGTCGCTGATCGGCCAGCGCCTGCTGCCGCCGCCGACGCCCGCGCGCAGCGACCGCAGCGTGCTGCACGGTGTGACCGTGGCCGACCCCTACCGCTGGCTGGAAAATCCCGACGACCCGCAGGTGCAGGCGTGGATCACCGCGCAAAACGCTTACACCGAAGCCGAGCTGGCGGCGATGCCCGAGGGCGCGGCGCTCACCGCGCGGGTGCGCCAGCTGGCCATCACCTCCACCACCCGCAGCGGCCCGGTGCTGGCCGGCGGCACCCTGTTCTACCAGCAGCAGACGCCACCGCAGCCGCAGCCGGTGGTGATCGCGCAGGCGTGGCCCGACGGCGCCGCGAAAACGCTGGTGGACCCCAACGCCGACCATGGCGGCACCGCCATCACCGGCTACTGGCCCTCGCCGAAAGGTCGCTACCTGGCCTACGGCAGCGCCGAGGGCGGCAGCGAGCTGACCACCCTGCACGTGCTCGACGTGCAAAGCGGCAAGCTGTTGCCCGACACCTTGCCCTGGGCCGGCGGCGGCACCACGCCGCAGGGCGTGGCGTGGGACGCCGACGAGCGCGGCTTCAGCTACGTGCGCTTCGTGCCGCCGGCGCCCGGCAAGCCGGTGGAACAGTTCAACGCGGCGCTGGCGCACCACACGCTGGGCCAGCCGGCCACGGCCGACCGTACGGTATTCGGCCGCGATTATTCGAAGGTGGCCGAGTACGTGCTGGTCGATGACGCCGTTTCGGCGCAGGCCGCCGTGCTGGCGTACGAGGGCGACGGCGGTCCGGCCGAGGTATTCATCCGCCGCGGCAGCGCGTTCCGCCCGGTGCTGGGCCACGACGCCAACGTGCGCACCGCGGCATGGGTGTCTGGACGGCTATATGTGGCCGCGTTCGCGGATGCGCCGCGCGGCCGCGTCGTCGCGGTGGACGCGAACGGCGCCACCACCACCGTACTGCCCGAGCGCAAGGGCGCCATCCAGCAACTGGCCCCGCTGGGCAGCGGCTTCCTGGTGGTGCGCAGCGAGGGTCCGGACTGGTGGGTCGAGCAATACGACGCCAAGGCCGCCTTCGTGCGCCGGCTGCCGCTGCCCGCACGCGGCATCGGCGTGGGCGATATCGCGTCCGAGTCCGGCCAGGACAAGGCGCTGATCAGCTACAGCGGCTGGACCACGCCGTCGCGCTGGGTCGAGTACGACGGCCGCAGCGGCAGCCTGAAGACGATCTTCCAGGTCAAACCCGCCGCCGATTATTCGAAGGTGAAGGTGCAACGCATCGACGGCACCTCGAAGGACGGTACGAGGATTCCGGTCACCGTGTTGTCGATGCCGGGCACCACGCCGAACGGCGCGCGCCCCACCATCCTCTACAGCTACGGTGGTTTCGACATCCCGATCAAGCCCGGCTTCGTCGGCGCCAACCTGGCCTGGCTGGAGCGCGGCGGCGTGCTGGCCTACGCCAACATCCGCGGCGGCAACGAGAACGGCCAGGCCTGGCACGCGCAAGGCCAGAAGCTCGACAAGCAGAACGTGTTCGACGATTTCCACGCCGCCGCGCTGGCGCTGTTCGATACCCGTTGGACCGATCGCGCCCACCTGGGCATCCTGGGCGGCAGCAACGGCGGCCTGCTGATGGGTTCGCAGATCGTGCAGCACCCGGCCGATTACCGCGCCGTGGTGGCGCGCGTGGGCATCTACGACATGCTGCGGCACGAGACGGATTTCGCCAACGGCCCGTACAACGTCAGCGAGTACGGCAGCATTACCGATCCGGCACAGTTCAAGGCCACGCTGGCGTACTCGCCGCTGCAGAATGTAAAGCCCAATACCGCCTATCCGGCCGTGCTGATGACCACCGGCGCCAACGACCCGCGCGTGGCGCCGTGGCAATCGCGCAAGTTCACCGCCGCGCTGCAGAACGCCACCGCGTCGGATCAACCGATCCTGCTGCTGACCCGCATGAATGCCGGCCACGGCGTTGGCGCACCCTTCAGCCAGCGCGTGGGCGACACCGCGATCGGGCTGACCTTCTTCGCGCATGAGCTGGGGCTGCCGGCCAAATGAAGCCCGCGCCCGTTCGGCGTCGGGGGGCTCAGTTCCCCACGCCGCCGATCCAGCTCTGCCGCACGCGGTAGTCCGCGTCCAGCGCCACCAGATCGGCCTGGTAACCGGCCGCGATGCGGCCGTGGCTGGCGCCCAGGCCCAGGAAATCGGCGGGGTAGGTGCTGGCCATGCGGACGGCTTCGTCCAGCGGCAGGTGCAGCATTTCCACCGCGTTGCGCACGGCGCCGGCCATGTCCAGCGCTGAGCCGGCCAGGGTACCGCTGGCGGTCTGGCAGACGCCGTCCTTGACGACGATGGTTTCGCCGTTGAGCTGGTATGCCGGGCTGTCGGCGCCCACCGGCGGCATCGCGTCGGTGACCAGCAGCATCTTGCCGCGGGCCTTGGCGGCGATCGCCACGCGCAGGCTGGCGGGATGCACGTGATGGCCGTCGGCGATGAGGCCGCACCAGCTTTCGGCATCCTCCAGCGCCGCACCGACCACGCCCGGCTCGCGGCTGCCGAACGGGGTCATGGCGTTGAACAGGTGGGTGAAACCGCGCACGCCCGCGTCCAGCGCGGCGCGCGTGGTGGCGTAGTCGGCGGCGGTATGGCCGGCGCAGACGATCACGCCGCTGGCCGCCAGCGCGCTGATGCTGGCGGTGGGCATCCGGTCCGGCGCCAGCGTGATCAGCCGCACGCCACGGTGCGGCGCGCACAGCAAGGCCAGCTCGTCGGCGTCGGGTACGCGGAAGAATTTCGGGTCATGCACGCCCTTGCGCGCGGGCGCCAGGTAGGGGCCTTCCAGATGGATGCCGAGCACGCCGGGCACGCCTTCGGCCAGCGCCTGTTCCACCGCGTCCAGCGCCGCGCGCATCACGTCGGCGTCGTCGCTGATCAGCGTGGGCAGGAAACCGGTGGTGCCGTAGCGGCGATGGCCGACGCCGATCTGACGGATCGTCTCCACTGTCGGCGCATCGTTGAACAACACGCCGCCGCCGCCATTGACCTGCACGTCGATGAAGCCGGGCAGCAGCGTGGCGCCGGCCAGGTCGCGGGTTTGCGCGTCGCGCACGCGCGGATCGGCGGCCGGCAGCACGGCGGTGATGCGCGGGCCGTCGAGCAATACGGCGACGTCGTCGCGCCAGCCTTCCGGGGTGAGTACGCGGCCGTTGATGAGGGCGAGGTTCATGGTGATTACCCGTGGAAGCGATGAACTGTGCAGGAGCGCACCCTGTGCGCGATGCTCTTGCGAATCCCGAATCCCGAATCCCGAATCCCGGCAAAAAGCATCGCGCACAGGGTGCGCTCCTACAGGAGTTCAGACGGTTTCGGTGACCTTGTTGAGATGTGGCGGCACGTCAGGATTGAAGCCCCGCAGCAAGGCCAGCTCGCTGGCCGCGCGGTAGAAGCTCTGGATGATCAGCAATGGGGTGCACAGCGCGGGCAGGCCGGTGGCCACCGGCAGTGTGCCTTCGCCTTGCAGCCCGGGGGCGGCCACGAACACCTGCGCGCCGCGGTTGCGGAATTCGCGCGCCACCGCCAGCGTGCTGTCCAGCGTGTCGTCGTCCTGGGCGAAGCACAGCACGGGGAAATCCGGGCCCACCAGCGCCATCGGGCCGTGTTTCACCTCGGCCGAGCTGAACGCCTCGGCGTGCAGGCCGCAGGTTTCCTTGAATTTCAGCGCCGCCTCCAGCGCGATGCCCAGGCCGAAGCCGCGCCCGACGACGAACAGGTTGTGGGCGCCCTTCAGGCCTTCGCTCAGCGACGACCAGTCGGCATCCCAGTTGCTGCGCAGTGCATTGGGCAAGGCCTGCAACGCGGTGGCCAGCGTCGGGTCGTTCTTCCAGCGGGCGCACAGGTGCAGCACGGCGGCCAGCGCGGCGATGTAGCTCTTGGTGGCGGCCACGCTGCGCTCCGGCCCCGCATGCAGCGGGATCACCGTGTCGGCGAGTTTCGCCAGCGGCGAATCCTCCACGTTCACCAGCGCCACCACGCGGGCGCCGGCGAGTTTGGCCGCTTCCGCGTTGCGCACCAGGTCGGGGCTCTTGCCCGATTGCGAGATGGCGATGAACAGCGCGCCCTGCCACTGCTGCGCCGCCGCGTACACCGAGGTCACGGACGGCGACGCGGACGCGGTGGCGATACCCAACTGGGTTTCGAATACGTACTTGGCGTAGGCCGCCGCGTGGTCGGAACTGCCGCGCGCGCAGGTGACGATGAAGCGCGGCGGCTGCTCGCGCAGCGATTGCGCCAGCGCGGCGATCACACCTTCATTGGCGGCGAACTGGCGCGCCACGACATCGGCCGTTTCGTGCGCTTCGGTGTACATCAACGTGTCGCTGGCAGCCATGTCGGTGGTTTTCCTCAAAGTGGGATCAGTCGGTTTGCAGTTCCGCCACGAAGTCGTAGATATCGCCGCGGTACCAGGAGCAGGTGAACTCGACCACGCGGCCGTCGTCCAGAAAGCTGCGTCGTTCGATGTTGAGCCCGGCGCTGCCCGCGGAAACGTGCAGCAGGCGCGCCTGATGGGCGTTCAGCGACACCGCGCGCAAGCGCTGCAGCGCGCGTCGCGGGCGGGCATTGAAGCGTTCCAGCGCCTCGTACAACGAGTCGCTGACCAGCATCGGGTCGGGCAGCAGGCTGGCCGGCACCGCGCTGCGCTCGATCGCCAGCGGTTCGTCCTGGCCGTAACGCACGCGATGCAGGCGCGCCACGATCGAGCCGGGCGAGAGGTTCAGCGCCATCGATTCTTCCGGCGTCACTTCGCCCAGGCTGCGTTCGAAGAATTCGGAACGCGGCGACAGCCCGCGCTCGCGCAGATCCTCGGTGAAGCTGGTCAGGCGCGACATCGGTTTCACGATGCGCTCGGCCACGAAAGTGCCGGCGCCGTGGCGTTGATGCAGCAGGCCATCCTCGACCAGCCCGGCGATCGCCTTGCGCACGGTGACACGCGAGAGTTTCAGCGTCTGCGCCAGGTCGCGTTCGCTGGGCAGGGTCTGCCCGGGCTCGATGCCGCGGCGCTCCACGATGTTGCGGATCGCGCGGCGCAGGCGCAGATACGCCAGCGGTTGATAGACGGCCGGATCGTTGCAGATCCGTTGATATTCGAGTGCCAGGGCGCTTTCCATAGTTACGAAAGATACCAATAGCGGACCAGTTAGACAACTGCGCCTCCTCCTGCAGGTAATGAGCGCCTGCATGGCGTGGATGGGCATGATTTCCGAAGTCGGTGGGCTTTGTCCACCCTGCGCAACCGTTTGGTGGGGGAACTGGTGCGCTGTGGTATTCCACTGGTATGATCGACGCCGAACCGCGTGGGCGACCCCGTTCGCCCATTTCCCTAACTGCTGCTGTCGTTGAGGTGAAGGCGTGACTGTGATTTCCCTGCCGGTCGAACCGTTCGACCTGGTCATTTTCGGTGGTACCGGCGACCTTGCCCTGCGCAAACTGCTGCCGGCCCTTTTCCATCGCTTCGTGGACGGCCAGATTCCGGCCAGCAGCCGCATCATCGGCGTGGCCCGCGAAGTGCTCGACGACGACGGTTACCGCGCCTCGCTGCGCAAGACGCTGAACGCGCTGGCCGGCAGCGAACCGGCCAAGGTCGACCAGTTCCTGCAGCAGGTCGGCTACCGTCCGCTGGATGCGCGCAAGGACGCCGGCTGGGACGATTTCGCCGCATTGATCGGCGAGCAGCCCGACCACGTACGGGTGTTCTACCTCTCCACCTCGCCGGACCTGTTCGTGGACCTGTGCGCCCGCCTGGGTCAGTACGGGCTCAACGAGGGCAAGTCCCGCGTGGTGCTGGAAAAACCGATCGGCCGCAGCCTGGAAAGCGCCAACCGCATCAACGACGACGTGGGTCGCGTGTTCAACGAATCGCAGACCTTCCGCATCGATCACTACCTCGGCAAGGAGACGGTGCAGAACCTGCTGGCGCTGCGCTTCGGCAACGTGCTGTTCGAGCCGCTGTGGAACTCCGCCCACATCGACCACGTGCAGATCACCGTGGCGGAAACCCTGGGCCTCGGCCGTCGCGCCGGTTACTACGACCATGCCGGCGCGCTGCGCGACATGGTGCAGAACCACATCCTGCAGCTGTTGTGCATGGTGGCGATGGAGCCACCGTCGTCGCTGTCGCCCGATGCGGTGCGCAACGAGAAGCTGAAGGTGCTGAACGCGCTGAAGCCGATCGACGCCAGCAACGCCGGCCAGCTCACCGTGCGCGGCCAGTATCGCGCCGGCGTGGCCGAGGGTGCCGGCGTGCCCGGTTACCTCGATGAACTGGAAAGCCACCAGTCCAACACCGAAACCTTCGTGGCGCTGAAGGCGGAAATCGCCAACTGGCGCTGGGCCGGCGTGCCGTTCTACCTGCGCACCGGCAAGCGGCTGCCCAGCCGCGTGTCGGAAATTGTGGTGGCATTCAAGCCGGTGCCGCACTCCATCTTCGACGCCTCGGCCGGTCCGGTGGTGCAGAACCGACTGGTACTGCGGCTGCAGCCGGACGAGGGCGTGAAGCTGTGGCTCAGCATCAAGCACCCCGGCCCCGGCGGCCTGCGCCTGCGCCACGTGCCGCTGGACATGAGCTTTGCCGAGGCATTTGGCGTACAACAGCCGGATGCGTACGAGCGCCTGCTGCTCGACGTGGTGCGCGGCAACCCCACCCTGTTCATGCGTCGCGACGAGGTGGAGGCCGCATGGAAGTGGGCCGATCCGATCCTGGCCGCCTGGGCCGGCAGCAACGAGTCGCCGCGTCCGTA
>DATJCF010000102.1:0-18819 GCA_035514935.1 Rhodanobacter sp.
ATGCCTGCGGTGGAGCCCGTGACGATGGCGTGGCGCTTGCTGAGGTCGATGTGCATCGTTGTCTCCAGGGTTGTCGCATGATTGGATGCGTTGGGCTCGAGCTGCCGTAACGTGTTTTCGCGAAGCCAACCGAGTGAAGGCTTTCGACGTGCTTGTAGGAGCGCACCCTGCGTCCGGGGGGAGTACGGAGAGCTGGGCGAGAGCTCGCGCACAAGGTGCGCTCCTACAAAACCGGGTCTTTCGAAATCTCATAGCCAAGTGTTGCTTCGGCGCCTGTTGCGTAGCCCATTCTGGTTGCTGCTATCGACAATGAAGTTGAACGGCGCCGATTTCCACCATGACATGGTGGCCGATCGCTCCGGGCAATTCTTTTGCAATCGTGCCTCGGATTGATCATTCGGGCCTGTCGAACGGTGGTTGGCGTGAAAGGCCGTATCGGACAATCGCCGCACCAAACCTACAAGAGCAGGCAAGGCAGTTTCCTCAGGATGGCTGCAGGGATCGCATCGCGCGCGCCCGCTTCCGAGACGGAGACAGCAAATGGCACGAGTTCTGGTTCTTTATTATTCCGCTTACGGCCATATCGAGACGATGGCGGACGCGGTCGCCGAGGGCGTGCGCCGCGGCGGCGCAACCGCGACTGTCCGTCGTGTGCCGGAGACGGTGCCCGAAGAGATCGCCAGGAAGAGCTATTTCAAACTGGATCAGGCTGCGCCCGTGGCAACCGTCGCCGACTTGGAAGAGTACGACGCCATCATCATCGGTGCCGGCACCCGCTTCGGGCGCATCCCGGCACAGATGGCGGCATTCCTGGACCAGGCTGGCGGGCTGTGGGCGCGCGGCGCGCTGCACGGCAAAGTCGGCGCAGCGTTCACCTCGTCCGCCACCCAGCATGGCGGACAGGAAATGACGCTGCTCTCGATCATCGTCAATTTGCTGCATTTCGGCATGATCGTCGTCGGCCTGCCCTACAGCCACCAGGGACAGATGACACTGACCGAAATCGCCGGTGGCGCGCCTTACGGCGCCACCACGATCGCCGGCGGCGACGGCTCGCGCCAGCCAAGCGTCATCGAACTGGAGGGCGCGCGTCACCAGGGTGAACTGGTAGCGCGTGCGGCCACCAAGCTGCACGGCTGATTCCAACCGGCCAAAACTCTTGCATGCGCGCAGAGTCCAAGTCCTTCGCGGGCGATGTTGCCCGCGCGGGAATCAAGCAAATGCACCGTCCCGGAAACGCCGCAACCAGTCCCGCAGCCTTGGTTGCATGCCTGCGTAAACCTTGCGTCCCGGAACGATAAGTCGAAGTTCCGTGCCGCCCTCGCCGTACCGTTGCAGGTCGAGCCGGGCGCCGATTTTCGCCGCACGCTCTCGCATGCCAAGCAGGCCCCAGTGACCGGCGCGACCACCTTCGCGAAGGATCGCCTCATCGATGCCACATCCGTCGTCGCGGACACGGATTTGAAGCACGCCCGGTTGCCACTCAATGGACAATTCAACGAGCCTGGCCGACGCGTGCACAAAGGCATTGCGCAGCCCCTCCCGAGAGATGTCGAGAACTTCCTGTGCCGTCACCGCGATGAGCGGCCGCGGCGCGCCTTCCTCGGTCAGGACAAAATCCACGGGGGGGTACAGCGTGGTGTAATCCAGCGCGACGGCCCGCAGATCACTGGCCAGATTCGTCGATACGTCCACCCGACGCAGCGCGATGATGCGGTCGCGTCCCTCGATCAGCATGTCGCGCGCGCGCAGGGCGACATCGGTCATCTCCTGCCGATGTGCGGGCTCCAGCCTCGGGCTTGCCGCCCACGTCTGCAGTCGAAGCTGGAGGCCTTGCACTCCCTGCAGCAGGGTATCGTGCAAGTCGCGCGCGATGCGCTCGCGTTCCATGATACGGATGAGCGTTCGAGAGGCCTGCTGACGCAGCCTCATGAGATACAACAACCACAGGACACCCATCGCCAGAAAGCCGCACAACAGGTCAAACCACCAGGTCTGATAGAAGGCCGGCGCAATGCGGAAATCGACTACGGCGTCATGCCTGCTCCACAAGCCATCTTCATTCGCTGCGCGTACCCGGAAGCGATACTGGCCCGGCCCAAGATTGGTATAGAACGCTTGTCGACGGCTACCTGCGTTCTGCCAGTCGTTGTCGACACCTTCAAGCTGGTAGCTAAAGCGCACGCGGTCAGGCCGGGTCAGCGATGCCGCGGTGTAGTCCAGGCGAAGACTTCGAGTCAGTTTCGGCAATACCAGGCCGGCGGTTGGCGGAAAGCCGGCATCCGCCACGTGCAAGCCCTCGATCGACACCGTGGGCGGTACCGTGTTGCGACGGATGTGCCCGGGATCGATGGACGAGATGCCATTGAGTCGTGCATCCCAAAGGCGCCCATCCGGCCCCAACTGCAGCGTAGGCCCGGGGCGCAGTTGCATGGAGGCGCCACGCAGGCCGTCGAACGGGTCGAACAACTCGAACGCAACCGGGTGCATGGGATCCCGCCGCGCTTCCCGTGTTTCGTCCGCCGAAATCCGGTAGACCCCGGCGGCACCGTCCATCCACAACTCGCCAGCGGGCGTCTCGACGATGGACGACGTGGCCAGGAAGGTTTCGCCATCAGCGCCCCGTAACGTAACGAAACGGCGGCCTTCCAGATGGGCCACACCCAGATCACCTGATACCCAGACCCGCTCACCGCGAACATGGATGCCAAGCACATTGCCCACCGCCAGCCCATCGGCCGCCGTGTAATTCGTCACGATTCCGTGCTCCAGCTTCGCCACCCGGTTACCCGGATAGGTGAACCACACGCGCCCGGATGTGTCGGCAAGAAGCCGCAGCGGTGGCCACGCGGGCAGGCCGCGAAAGCCGCCATGCAAACGCCAGACGCCGTCCTTCCAACGATAGAGACCGAATTTCGCAACTGAAAGCCACAAGCCATCATCACTGTCCATGGTGAGCGCCTGAAAGCTGCCACCCAGTCCAGCGGTGCGCTGCGCCGCAAGCAATTCGCTCGGGAGAGTAATCCGGGTTGCCTTCCCGTCTTTCAGTCGCGTGAGACCTGCGTCGCCGGCCGTCCATACCGCCCCATGCCTGTCGCGAAAGATGGCCAGTACGCCAGTCCCCGCACCCGGCACGCTGCTGACTTCGCTGCCCACATGCACGGTGGCTTGCACCGAGTCGCCTACCCACAGATCGCCGTGCCCGCCGGGAACAAACGCGGGAGCCAGAACGCTGTCTGAAAGAGGTACCGGGACAAATTTTCCGGCATAAAATTGATCAAGGCCCAGATCCGTACCTACCCAGACATTCCCTTCCCTGTCCTGCAGCATCGCAAACGGAACATGGCCGCTGAACGAGTGCGCTTTGTCCGGCCTTTCCTCAACGAGCTGCCGCCGGCCCGCCACCTGGCGGGCACGACGGAATCCTTTCGACGACCACTGCCATTGCGTGCCGTCGGCATCGGTCAGTTCCACACCCGCATCGTCACGCAAATACCAGCCCGGCCTGCTTCGAGCGGCCGGGATAACGCGCTGCACATCGGATTGGCTTGCCGATCGGAAATGGCTTTCACCTGCCGGCAAATAATAGAAGCCGCTGACATCTTCGACCCACAAACTGCCATCGATGGCGATCATCGTGATGATGTGTTTCATCGGGTGACCATCGACGCGGCGCCAACGGCCATCGGTGTATTTCGCGAGCCCTCGACTGGAGGCCGCCCACAACTCACCAGGGGCGCGCCGTGCGATGCCGACGATGCTGCCTCCGGGTAGCCCGGGGCCATCGAAATTGGTGATTTTTCCGTTATGCAGGCGACCGATGCCACCAAAGGTGTAGCCGATCCAAAGGTCAGCGTCGTCGGCGAACAACTCATGCACGGCAGGACTGAGTAGCTGCCGGCTCATGTTTTCGAAGGTGGTCCCATCGAAACGGACAAGGCCGGTTGGCGTGCCCAACCAGAGGAAACCGTCGGAGGTCTGTGCCAGCGCATAGACCTGGCCCGGAGCACGTTCCTTCGGGCCATAGAATCGATGAAGCAGGCTGGTTATCGGCAAGCTCTCCGTGGCGAAACTTGCCTGGCCCTCATGTCCCGAGCCCGTCCGGATGTCGGACGCGAAGACGATCGCGTTGGCCAGCAAACCGCAGCCGAGCACAGCGCAAAGGCTGCCCAACCAATCCGAGCGATGCATGAACATTCCCTTGGCGCGGACCATGAAGGAAATCCGGCATTTGGCCACCAGCCGAAACGGTGGCAAGCCATCTCGCCGGAGTGTTGCACGCGCTCCGATCGGTGATAAGACAGGAAGAACGAAGCGGCAAGACGAATAGTCAAGAAATGACTGGCTTGTTCAAAACCCGACGTATTCTTCTGCCGACGCCTCGCCTTTTTCGGCGCAGAACTCACGCGTGGCCGATGCCAGTTTCGATGCACATCCCTGCGCTGCATGGGATTCGATCACCCACGCATACCCTTTAGGGTATTGAGCAACATCCGTTGGGGCGAGCATATTGGACACAGGGCCCGGCCCCTGCGCTCAGGCGAAATGCGGCCATCCCATGCAGAGCTGTCCACCGATTTCTCCATCCGACATGGACGAGCCGCCTTGAATCACGACGAAGAGCGCATCCGGGTACTCGTTGCCGACGATCATCCGGTGATGCGCGATGGCCTTCGCGCGGCCATTGCGCAGGAAGAAGACATGGCGGTGGTCGGCGAGGCTGGCGACGGTGCCGAGGCGATCGAACGCTACCGGTCCCAGCTGCCCGATGTGACATTGATGGATTTGCAGATGCCCCATGTCGATGGGCTGGAAGCGATCCAGGCCATCCGTGCCGAATTTCCCCGGGCGGTGATCGTGGTATTGACCACCTTTCCCGGCGATGCACGGGTTACCCGCGCGATGAAGCTTGGTGCGATCTCCTACCTGCTCAAGTCGGCCTGTCGCGAAGAGATTCTGCACGCGGTGCGGGCGGCCGCGGCGGGACGCCATGTGGTGGCTGCCGAGGCGGTGCAGAACATTGCCGATCACCTGGGTTCGGAATTGCTGACCCTGCGCGAACTGAGCGTGCTGCGGCTGGTGGCCGAGGGCAAGAGCAACCGCGGCATCGCGCTCGCGCTGAGCATTTCCGAAGACACCGTCAAGGCGCGCATGAAGAGCCTGATGGCCAAGCTCGACGCCGAGGACCGGACCCATGCGGTGACCATCGCCATCCGCCGCGGATTCATGGAGCCCTGATTGGCTTGCGCCTGTCAGGCAGCGCAATGGCGACGCCACGCACCGGGACTGCAACCCACCCGACGCCCGAAGCTGCGCGTGAAGTGGCTTTGATCGGCGAAACCCGACGAAAGCGCCACTTCGGCCAGTTGCAATGAACGGTCGTGCATCAACTCCATCGAACGATCGATCCGGCATTGCAGCAGCCATTGGTGCGCCGGCATGCCGACACTCTTTCTGAAAGCACGCGCGAACGCGCTGCTCGACAACCGGCAGGCCTGCGCCAGCTCTGCCAGGGAAATGCCTTCAATCATGTGTTCGCGGATCATCTCCTTGGCCTTGCGCTGCTGCCATCCGGCCAGCCCGCCAGGGATGATGTGGCATGCGGAGCGCACATTGCCGTAGCGCGTGGCCAGATGGTTGCGCACCGCCAGCAACACGTGATCGACGAACAACTGGTTGCCACGCTGCTCGCCATGCAGGGTCGGCAACAGGCATTGGCCGAGGCAGTCGATCACGTGGTCGGCGACGAAGCCGCCCGGTTCGTGATGCAGTTCGGTCAAGGCTGGCTGGTCCAGTTCGTCGGCCAGTTCCGCCAGTGCCTTGCACGGCACGTAGAAGTTCAGCGAATGCAGTGGTTCGCCCAGCCACGCGACCGGCGCGCGCTTGAGGTCATAGATGCAGCTGCTGCCGCGCGCGAAGGGCTGCACCGACACCCGGCTGCCATCCAGCCACAGCTCGTGTCGGCGCAGCGCGCGAAACTGCAGCCCCACCAGATAACCTTCGTCGTTGCCCAGCGGTGCCCTGAATCCGTCGACCGTGGGGTTGAACCGGATTTCGGTGACGGCCAACACCTGCCCTCCCGGCGTGTGGCTCAAAAGCGTTGGTGGGTCGCCGAGATCAAATGAGCGCCCCAGGCGCTCGCCGAAGATTCCCTGCAGCATGTTTGCCATCCCCAGACGTGGTGTCCGCCAGCTCGCCTCAGCGCGAGGTTTGAGGACGATCGTAGATAGCAGGATCGTCGGGGGATGCCCTCGTTCGAGTACATCTCACCTACCCTGGGGATGGCAGCAACTCAATCCATATGGACGTCCGTTCCGATGTGGGCGATTTCCGCTCCAGTCCTGTCCACCATGCCGACGGATCAGTACACCACGCGCGCCTGACCGGGCCGATCATCCGCTTCGCTCTCGGGGTTGTGCGGACGCTCCGTGTCAGTCGCGACAGCCGTCGCGAACCGAGTCGAGAAATGCAATCACGGCCGCTGCGCGGCCGAGCGACACCAGTTCCGCTGCCGTGAGATGGCCGAGTTCGGCAATCCGGGTTTGCCGATACCAATACGCGACATCCGCCGGATCGGGCTCGATCTGTGCCGCCACGCGAAGCACCGCCAGCGTGGCGGGAATGAGGCCGAAAACGGTGCTGTAGGTTTCGTCACTGACCGGTGCGATCAGCTGGTCGCAGGGATCGACGTGATAGGCGGTGGCAAGCATGGCCTGCAATGACGGCATCGCCCGTCGATTGAACGAATGAATCGCGCGCATCAGCTCGTCCTCGTCGTGGAGACGAGCTCAACGATATTCGGGCATAGCGATCGTGGATTGTCCGTTTTTGCGCGTTGTTGACGCTTTGCAGTTGCTTGAGCAGGCACCAACCAAGGAGATCGGTCATGGGCATCCGGTTTCTGCCAGCGCGAAAGCCGCCCACTCGCTGGCACCTGCTTTTTCATGCCGCCAGATCGTCGACCTTCGCAGCGTGCGCAAGCTCGAAACGATGGTGCTGCGATACACCCACGGCCCACGCGTTCTCGATCGATGGTGGCACGCCATCGATCGGATGGCTGAGGTGCTCCCGCCGCCAGACGCCGGGAGCGCACCCTACCCGGCGACGAAAGACTCGCGAGAAATGCGATTGGTCGGCAAAGCCGCAGGCCGCGGCAATCTGGCCCAGCTGTTCATTGCTGCCGGACAGCAAGGTACGCGAATGCGATAGCCGCAGTGCCACGATGTACGCGTGCGGGGATACGCGGAAGCTGAGTTTGAAAGCCCTGGAAAAGTGGCTCTTGCTCAACCGCGTCAGGCCGGCCAGATCTTCGATCCGAATGGGCATGTCGAGGTGGGCGAGGATGTAGTCGACCACCGTTCGCGCCTGCCACGCCGCGAGGCCGAGGGCCGGGCGGTTGAACGGGATGCGGATTACGGAATCCATGAGCAGTTCAAGCGCCCGATCGATATCGCGCTTCGCGACATTTGCATCCTTGTCGAGAGCCAAGCATGCACGCCGGAGAAATTGCATGGCGATCGGAACGTATTCTTCTCTTTGCGCGATATCGCCCATGACTTGAATCCCCGATGCAGGATCTCGGACTCCCTCGGGACACAAGCTATCGTCAATGGCACTCGCCATCCATTGATCAGTCGGGCCAACTTTTCACAGCTCGAAAGGATGTAGCGGGCCTCCTCCTTTCGGAGGATCCGAACCGGCAGCCGACACCTAAAGACGAATGAGACCGCGCCGGCTTGCCACTGCGATAGCCTCGGTGCGGCTCAGCACCCGAAGTTTGCCGAAGATGCTGCGCAGATGGGACTTGACCGTCGTCTCGCTGATGCTCAGCCGCAACGCGATATTCTTGTTGCTGCGCCCGCGCGCCAGCAAGGCCAGGACTTCCACCTCGCGGTGGGTGAGTGATTCGCCGCTGACCGATGCGGCAAGCTTGGCCACAAGCAAGGGCGGAATGCGGGTTTCGCCGGCGTGGACAGCGCGGATGCAATCGAGAAGTTCTTCCCGCTGGGCATCCTTGAGCATGTACGCCTTGGCCCCTGCCTTGATGGCCGCGCCTATGTCGTGGTCGGTACCGAAGGTGGTCAGCACGATGAGCAACGCCGAGGGGCTTTCGCGACGGATCGCCTCGATGGCACCGATGCCGTCCAGCACCGGCATGCGCAGATCCAGCAGGGTCACGTCGGGGCGGAACTGCAGCCAGCGATCAACGCACTCCTGGCCGTCGGCGGCTGCGCCGATCACGACCATGTCCGGCTGCCGCCCGATGATCGCCGCCAAACCCTCCCGAACGGTGACGTGGTCGTCGGCAATCAGGACCCGTATGCGTGCTTTCGTCAGCGTGTCGGTATCGACTGTCGACAGATCCATCAGTTCGACTCCGATGCAGGCATGATGGTCAACGGCAGACAAATCGAGATCGTGGTACCGCTGCCTTTCGAGCTCTCAACCTCCATTCGCCCGCCCATCGCATCCACCCGTTCGCGCATGCCCAGAAGCCCATAACCTTCGCTTTGCGCGGCAGGATCGAACCCCAGGCCGTCATCGTCAAACCTGAGCCGGACTTCCTCCTCGTCGAATCTGATGCAGGCGTTGACGCTCGATGCCCGGGCATGGCGAAGCACGTTGGTCAGGCATTCCTGGGCAATCCGGAACAGATTTTCCTCCCAGTCGGCTGGCAAGGCCGTGGGCTCACCCAGCACCTGGAAGTCGCTGTGGAGCGACACGCCCTCTGTCAATTTGCCGAACAGCGCGCGCAGGGCATGGGTGATTCCGCCCTCTTCCAGCGATTGGGGACGCAACGCCTGCACGGAACGCCGGGCTTCGCTGAGACTCTCGCGCGCCAGGTTTCGCGCCGTGACGATGTGTTGATCCGCGGCGAGTTTGAGGCCTCGCCGACTGGCGTCCTCGGCAGCTTCGAGCTGGATGATGATGCCGGTAAATCCCTGCGCCAGCGTGTCATGGATGTCGCGTGCGATGCGATTGCGCTCTCCCGCGATGGCGGCTTCGCGACTTTGCGCCGACAACTCCGCCAGGCGGATCATCAGCATGGACTGGTTGGCAAGGGCCTGGGCCAGCTCGACTTGCTCGGGCTGGAAGATCCGCTTGCGTTGGAAGCGAAGTGCAATGGCGCCTTCGAGCTGCCCTGCGACGAACAGGGGCAGGAAGAGAACGGTGACGATGCCCAGTGGCAGCAGCCGATCGCGCAAGGGAAAAGGAGGAACACTCCGGATATCCTCGATGACACTCGGCTTTCCGGAGCGAAATACCTCAGGCCAGGGCCAGATGTCTTCCATCGGCAGCGTGAGGTCGAGCCCGGCGAAGCGGGAAGCGCTGTTCGGCACGACGCAGCCGTCCTCGAAAGCGAACTCGATCCCTATGGTGTTCTCGGCCAATCTGCGGCGCCAGACACTGGCGCTATGCGCGCCGAACTGGGTGGTGAGCGTGCTCAGCGTGTGCGTCACCAGCAACCTGGGTTCCGGTTCATTGGCCAGAGCGTCCAGCGAGCTCTTGAGGGCGTTGACCTGACCCCGGATCAGTTGCTCGGACGCCAGCAAGGCACCCTCGACACGTTTGCGCGCGTCGATATCGG
Source organism: Rhodanobacter sp. (assembly GCA_035514935.1). Classification (GTDB taxonomy): domain Bacteria; phylum Pseudomonadota; class Gammaproteobacteria; order Xanthomonadales; family Rhodanobacteraceae; genus Rhodanobacter. The sequence continues at coordinate 9,590 of DATJCF010000102.1, forward strand.
TGTTGGATCCATACCACTTCAGGACTCGGCCTGCGTTGTCCCGCAGCGGCGCATAACGAAAGAGAAACCAGCGGTATTCGCCGTCGAAGCGCCGAACCCGTGCTTCCAGTTCACCCGCTTGGCCGTGCGCCAGTGCGTCCTGCCATTGTGTCTGCAGACGCGACATGTCGTCCGGATGGATGGTGGCTGTCCAGCCCCAACCCAGGGCATCATCCATCGATATGCCGGTGTAATCGCACCATTGCTTGTTCAGAAACTCGACGGGTCCATCGGCACTGCCGAACCAGGCCAGCCCCGGGATGGTGTCGATGGCGATGCGGAAGCTTTTTTCCCACGACTGAAGGTCGCTGGCGAGGGTTGTGCTCGCAGGTTCCGCGATTTCACCGGTCGGCCCGCTCATGGGTCGGCCCTTACATCCGGAACGTTCGATCGCATGCTCGGCATGACCGGAGTTCGACGGCGGGCGAAGAACGCGGTAACGAACGCCATGGCTTGCTGTTGTGTCATTGATGCCACCCGATCCGCGCAATGTGCGGCCTGTTGCTCACCCGGCGACAAAGATGAAACGGCAGGCCCGCAGGCCTACCGTTCAATGAGCTGGGCTCCCTCCCCGCGGGCATCATATTCGCCCGCTGAGGAAACGGCCAATGCCGCCGAAAGCGGGGAAACAGCCGCTTGCATTCAACCGCTTGAAGCGCCCCCGGGGCCTTCACGGAACGACGAAAGACGGCGTTTCGCGTTGGCCATCCTCCCGAAACCCTGCAACGAACCTGCGTGACATGCCGCAGCGGCCAGTGATCGACCAATGATCGCCGCAGCAGTGATCGACAAATTCGGCATGTTCGATCAAGCCGGCCATCCTCCTGGCGCTTAAGTTCAACGCTCCGGCATTTGCCAGAGGTGGACGTCATGAATCGAACCCGCAGGTCCTTCATCGCATGCAGCATGTTGCTTGCTGCCTTTGCGTGCTTCGCGAGCATCAAGCCCTACCCCGCCAGTTTCAAGACCGAAACAATCACCGCCAACGGAACACGGATCTTCGTCCGTGTCGGTGGCCATGGCCCGGCGGTGGTCTTGTTGCATGGCTACGGCGAGACCGGCGACATGTGGCAGCCGCTTGCCGTCCACCTGGCCCGCAACCACACCGTAATCGTGCCCGACCTTCGGGGCATGGGCCTCTCGGCCCATCCGGCCGCCGGCTACGACAAGAAGAACCAGGGTCGCGACATCGCCGACGTGCTGGACGCCCTGCACGTGGGGAAGGTCGACGTGGTCGCCCACGACATCGGCAACATGGTGGGTTACGCCTTCGTGGCCGAAAATCGCGATCGCGTACGGCGCTTCGTAGTCATGGATGCCCCGATACCCGGCATCGGCCCCTGGGACGAGATTCTGAAGAGCCCTCTGCTATGGCACTTCCATTTCGGCGGCCCGGATATGGAGCGCCTGGTGGCGGGTCGCGAGCGCATCTATCTCGACCGGTTCTGGAACGATTTCGCGGCCGACCCACGACGCTTCAGCCAAGCGGACCGCCAGCACTACGCCAGGCTTTACGCCTTGCCCGGTGCCATGCACAGCGGCTTCGCCCAGTTCGCCGCCTTCGAACAGGACGCCAAGGACAACCAGGCCTTCCTCGCCCAGGGCAAGCTGACGATGCCGATACTCGCAGTGGGCGGCGAAAAATCGTTCGGGCCGACGATGGCGGTGGTGATGCGTGCAACCGCCACCAACGTGACCGGGAGCGTGATTCCCGATGCAGGCCACTGGCTGATGGAAGAGCAACCCGAGGCCACGGTCGCTGCGGTGAGCCACTTTGTGGACGCTGCACCGTGAGCCCGCTCCTCAAGGCATGCTTCGTCGCCCAGGTCACCCTGCTGACCTGCGCCGCTGCCGCCACGGACACCAGTACGCCGTTGCAGGCTCGACGTATGAGCGCCAGCGAGATTGCGCAGCATCCCTCGCTGGGAGCCATCGCCGGCACCTCGGGTTTGGCGGGCATCCGTACCCTTGTGCTTGTCGGTGACCCGACGCGCCCCGGCGTGTACGCGATCGAACTGCTGGTGCCTGCACACACGCGCATCGCCGCGCACGAGCATCGCGACGACCGCACCGCGGTGGTCGTGTCGGGCAACTGGCACTTCGGCTATGGCCGCAGCGCCGACGACGCTACAGCGAAGTCGCTGGGTCCCGGAAGCTTCTACACGGAGCCCGCGAACATGCCGCACTTCGCCCACACGGAAGACGAGCCGGTGGCCGTCATTATCACCGGCAACGGACCCACTGATACGCGCTACGAATCCCGGCCCCAGCCGGACACGACATCCAAAGGAAGCCAGCCATGACCTCGCCAACCACGCCGCGCGACCCCGTCGCCGACCACATGCTCACCGCACAGAACGCGGCCCTGCTGATCATCGACTTCCAGCCCGTCCAGGTCGGCTCCATCGCCTCGATGAACAAGCGCCTGCTTGTCGCCAACGTGGTGGCCGTCGCACGCACCGCCAAGCTCTATGGCATGCCGACCGTACTCACCACGGTCAACGTCGCGAGCGGACACAACCAGCCCATGCTCAGCCCCATCACCGATGTGCTCAGCGACCTGCCGATTGTCGACCGCTCTTCGATCAATGCCTGGGAGGACGACGACTTTGTCGCCGCGGTCAAGGCGACTGGCCGGAAAAAACTGATCATGGTTGCGCTGTGGACGGAGGTCTGCCTGGTCTTTCCCGCACTGGACGCGCTGCAGGAGGGCTTCGAGGTCTACGTAGTCGTCGATGCCGTCGGCGGCACCTCGGAAGAAGCCCATCGCGCCGGACTGCAACGCATCATCCAGGCGGGCGGCATTCCCGTCAGCTGGATCCAGCTGGCCTGCGAACTTCAGCGGGACTGGAATCGCGAAAGCACCGCGGCAGGCTTCGCGGAAATCGTATTCGCCGAGGTCGGCCACTGAGCCATCGCCCACGTGGCGGGCAAGCGCGTCAGCACTCCCGTTTCGGCATCAGCCCGCCACGGGAATGGCTGGCGACGATGCGACGAGGTTGGTTGGAATCGGATGTTGCGAGATGCCGACCGCGCCGGAGTGTGGCCGTCGTCCCCTGCCAAGGAGCAACCGCGTGAACGTTAGCGACCACCCAAAGCTGATCCTCCACCACGGCCTGTTCACCACGCTCGACCGACACACCCCTCACGCCAGCGCGGTAGCGATCAGTGATGGGCGCTTCAGCCACGTCGGCCATGCTCGCGACGTTCTGCCGCTGGCTGGACCGGGTACGCAGGTGGTGGACTTGCGAGGTCGGCGCGTGCTGCCCGGCCTGATCGACAACCATATCCACATCATTCGCGGCGGCCTCAACTTCAACCTGGAATTGCGCTGGGACGGCGTGCGCAGCCTGGCCGATGCGATGGCGATGCTGGAGCGCCAAGTGGCGATCACGCCGGCACCACAGTGGGTGCGCGTGGTCGGCGGTTTCACCGAACACCAATTCGTGGAGAAGCGCCTGCCCACCATCGCCGAGTTGAATGCCATTGCACCGGACACGCCGGTCTTCATCCTGCACTTGTATGACCGCGCGCTGCTCAACGCAGCGGCGCTGCGCGCGTGCGGCTATGGCAGGGACACGCCCAACCCGCCCGGTGGCGAAATCGTGCGCGACAGCGCGGGCAATCCCACCGGCCTGCTGCTGGCCAAGCCCAATGCCAGCATTCTCTACGCCACCCTTGGCAAGGGCCCGAAGCTGCCGTTCGAATATCAGCTCAACTCCACCCGCCACTTCATGCGCGAACTCAACCGGCTTGGTGTCACCGGTGCACTCGACGCCGGCGGGGGCTCGCAGAGCTACCCGGACGATTACGAGGTGATTCGCCAGCTGGCGGAAAACAAGCAGCTGACCATCCGTCTCGCCTACAACCTGTTCACGCAAAAACCGAAGGAAGAAAAAGACGACTTCCTGCGCTGGACCGCGAGTTCCACCTACAAGCAGGGCGACGATTATTTTCGTCACAACGGCGCAGGGGAAATGCTGGTGTTCTCCGCCGCGGACTTCGAGGACTTTCGCCAACCGCGTCCCGAGATGGGGTCCGAGATGGAGGACGACCTCGAAGGCGTGGTCCGCGTGTTGGCCGAAAACCGCTGGCCATGGCGCATGCACGCCACCTATGACGAAACCATCACCCGCGCGCTGGATGTGTTCGAGGAGGTGAATCGCGACATTCCGCTAGCGGGGCTCAACTGGTTCTTCGACCATGCCGAGACAATCTCCGAGCGGTCGATCGACCGCATCGCCGCGCTGGGTGGTGGCATCGCCGTGCAGCACCGGATGGCTTACCAGGGCGAATATTTCGTCGAGCGTTACGGCATGGGGGCGGCGGCCGCCACCCCACCGGTGGCGAAGATGCTTGCCGCGGGGGTCAAGGTTTCCGCAGGAACCGATGCCACCCGGGTTGCGTCCTACAACCCATGGGTTTCGCTTGCATGGTTGATCACCGGCCGCACCGTCGGCGGCATGCAGTTGTACCCGCGCAGCAACTGCGTCGATCGCGAAACCGCCCTGCGCATGTGGACCGAGAACGTCACCTGGTTCTCCAATGAAGTGGGCAGGAAGGGCCAGATCCAGGTCGGCCAGCTGGCCGACATGATCGTGCCGGATCGCGACTTCTTCGCCTGCGCCGAAAGCGAGATCGCCGACACCACCTCGCTGCTCACGATCGTCGGCGGCGACATCGTCTATGGCGCGGGTCCCTTCCGAGGCATCGACGAAAGCGTTGTGCCCAACGCCATGCCGGACTGGTCCCCAGTACGCAGCTACGGCGGCTATGGCGGCTGGGCCTCGGCAAACAGCGCGCATGCCCACACCGCCGATTGCGGCTGCGGCCGGCCCTGCCAGGTCCACGGCCATCAGCACGCAACAGCCTGGAGCAGCAAGCTGCCGATCGCCGACCTCAAGGGGTTCTGGGGCGCGCTCGGCTGCGCGTGCTGGGCGATCTGAGATGAGCATCTCTCTATCGCACGCGACGCACGATTCGCGCCGATGGCTGCCCGTGGTGCACTGGCTGGCCTTGCTTGCGTTGTGCGCGGCCTATCTCCAGGGCGGCGTCGACAAGCTGCGGGACTTCCCCGCGGCCATCGGTGAAATGCAGCACTTTGGCCTGCATCCGGCACCGCTGTTTGCGGCGGTGGTGATCGCGCTGGAACTGATCGCGTGCGCGCTGATCCTGTTCACCCACAATCACCTGCGCTGGTACAGCGCGTTGGCACTGGCGGCCTTTACCCTGGCCGCCAGCCTGCTGGCCAATGCGTTCTGGAACGCGCCGCCCGCCCAACAGCAGATGATGGCGAATGGGTTCTTCGAGCACATCGGGCTGGCCGGCGGCTTCGTCCTGGTGGCACTGCTGGACAGCAGCGAACGCAACACATCCAGCATCACGGAACGGCCAGGAGCATGAATGCCGCGATCGCCAGACCCGGGGGCTTCGCGCCGCTGCGCCAGATGACATTCGCGGTGATCTGGATCGCCACCATCCTGGGCAATACGGGCAGCTTCATCCGCGATGTGAGCAGCTCGTGGCTGGTGTTGGAGCTCGGCGGCGGCCCGACGGCGGTGGCGATGATCCAGGTTGCCGGCTCGCTGCCGGTATTTCTGCTGGCGATTCCCGCAGGTGTACTCGCCGATATCCTGGACCGCCGCAGGTTTCTGGCCACCGTGCAGCTCTGCCTGGCGATGCTGAGTCTGTCGCTGGTATTCCTGTCGCGTACCGGTGGGCTGAGCATTCCGATCCTGATCGCCGTGACCTTTCTCGGTGGCACCTGCGCTGCCCTGGTCGGCCCGGCGTGGCAGGCGATCGTGCCTGAACTGGTACCCGCCGAACAAATGAAGGATGCGGTGTCGCTCAATTCGCTGGGCGTGAATATCGCCCGCGCGATCGGTCCCGCCGCCGGCGGCCTGCTGCTGGCCAGCCTGGGCGCCGCGGTAGCCTATGGCGCCGATGTGGCCAGCGACGTGGCGGTGGTGGCGGCCTTGCTTTGGTGGCGCCGCAACGCCAAGCGCGACGGCGCGCTGCCTGAGCAGTTCCTTGGTGCGTTCCGCGCCGGCCTTCGCTACACGCGTTCCAGCCGCGAGCTGCATCGGGTATTGCTGCGCGCGGTGTTGTTCTTCGTGTTCGCCAGTTGCCTGTGGGCCTTGCTGCCGCTGATTGCGCGCAACCTGCTCCACGGCGGCTCCGGCTTCTACGGCGTGCTGCTGGGCGCGGTCGGTATCGGCGCCATCCTCGGTGCACTGGTCTTGCCGCGCCTGCGCCAGCGGATGAGCGCCGATCAACTGATGCTGGCGGCCGCCGTGGCCTCGGCCCTGGTAATGTCAGCGCTTGCCAGTGAGCCGCCCAAGACAGTGGCGCTGCCGGCGTTGCTGATCCTGGGCACCGCGTGGATCACGGCACTGACGACACTCAATGGCGCGGCCCAGGCGATCCTGCCGAACTGGGTGCGCGGTCGCGGCTTGTCGGTCTACCTGATGGCCTTCAGCGGGGCGATGGCCGCGGGCAGTCTGGGCTGGGGCGCGGTGGCCGATGTTGCCGGCGTGGTCAGCACGCTGTGGATCTGCGCCATCGCGATGGTGCTGGTGGCTCTGGCGCTGTACCGCGTGCGCCTGCCCCAAGTCGACGTGGATCTGAGCGCCGCCAATCAGTGGCCGGTGCCCATCCTGGCCGAGCCCGTTCCATTCGACCGTGGCCCGGTGCTGATCCAGATCGACTACCGCGTGGCGCGCGAGGATCTTGCCGCTTTCGTGGAAGCCATCAACGAACTCTCCGGCAATCGACGGCGCGACGGCGCCTATGCGTGGGGCGTGATGCAGGATGCTGCCGATCCCGGCCGCGTGGTGGAGTGGTTCATGGTCGAGTCGTGGGCAGAGCACCTGCGCCAGCACGAGCGCACCTCGCACGCCGGTTTCGATTTGCAGCAGCAAGCCATCCGCTATCACCAGGGCGACTTGCCGCCCAAGGTCACCCACCTGCTGGCGCTGCATCCGGACGCCACGCCATCTTGAGACCGCCCAACCTTGCCGCCCACCGGAGACACCTTATGTCGCGCCTCACACAAAAGCTGTTCCACGTCTTCGCTGCCGGCGGCCTGTTGCTTGTCACCGGCGCGGCGACGGCGCGTGCCATCGCCACGCCGGATGTTGCCGTCGGTGCGCAGTACGACACCACCCATGTCTATGTCGCGCCGGAAAAGGTCGACGCTCTCGTCAATAGCCTGATCCAGACGTTTGGCGGCAAGTCGACGCCACAGGCAATCGCCACGGTAACGCCCACAACCAGCCGCACCTCGACCCAACTGGTGTTCACCCCGGCCGGCACGTTCTCGGTGTTCGGCTTCCGCACGCCGATACCGGCACCGTTCGGCAGTGAGCGCACCGGTTACCTGGTCACCGACATGGATGCCGCCGTCCGCGCAGCCCGCGCCAATGGTGCCGAGGTGGTGGTGGCGCCCTTTCCCGACCCGATCGGCTGCGACACCGTGATTCGCTGGTCCGGCGGCGTCAACATGCAGCTGTACTGGCACACCACCGTGCCGCACTACGATGCGCTGAAGACGATTCCGGAGAATCGGGTGTACGTATCTGCCGACCGCGCCGATCGATTCATCAGGGATTTCGTGCGCTTCTCACACGGCCGCGTGACAAGTGACGTGGCACAGGCGCCTGGCGCGGAGATTGGCCGTCCAGACGGCCATTATCGGCGCGTGCGGATCGCGTCGGGTTTCGGCAAGCTCACCGTGCTGGTCACCGACGGCCACCTGCCCTACCCGTATGGCCATGAACTGACCGGCTACGAAGTCAGCGACCTGGCCGTCACGCTCACCCGTGCGATGGAAGCCGGGGCCACATTGCTGGTGGCTCCGTATGATGCCGATCATCGCCGCGCCGCGATGGTGGAATTCCCCGGCGGCTATATCGCGGAAATCCACGCACCGCTCAAGCATTCCTGATGGGGCCACGCCCGTAGGGGCCACCCTGGTCCGCCGCTGCAACGTCACTCCGCGATCAGCGCCCGACCTTCAGGACCAAGCAGGTCATGGGTTTCACCATGTTTCTTCATGTAGGCACGAAACAGCGGACACTGCGGGATGACTTCCAGGCCGCGCACGCGACTCGATGCCAGGCCAGCGAGGATCAGCTGTGTGGCAATGCCTCGCCCTCGCAGGCTGCTCGGCACGAAGGTGTGGATGAACGTGATTGCCTGGCCCTGCCTCTGATAGACCGCGTAGGCCAGGCTTCCATCCACGGACAGCTCGAAGCGCGATTGCGCCAGGTTGTCCGTGACCACGTTGGCTGGCTGAGCGGCGGCATCGGTGACGGAAGTTGCTGGCGTGGTGTCGGTCATGGCGAAGCTCCTGGGTGGCAATGGACTGTGCAATGGGTTCGTCGGAAAAATCCCGCCGGGCATCCTCGCCGAACATGCTGGAAATGTGGATGACGGCCTTGCTGCGCGTCTGGATCATTTTGCTGTCTTTCATGCCTTCATGCCGTGCAGGTTGAACGACTGAAACCTTCACCAGGCAAGGCGCGCCTCCACGCCGAGGTAGTTGCCATCACGACCACCGGCTTCGCGCACGGCCTTGCCGACCTTGAAATGGACGGCCTCGACCGCCAGCGACAGGTTGCGCGACACGGTCCAGTCGACACGGCCCTGGCCGTACATGCCGGTCCATCGATCACGTAAACCAGCGGTACCCGACACGACAGCTCCGGACTGCAGGTAAACGCCATCGCCTGCCGTCTGACGCCATTGCAGTCCCCACCCCAGCATCAGCGACCAGCCCGGCGCCAAGTGCAAGACGAGTGACGGTTTGACGTGAATGAGATTGCTGTAGCCGGTGTAGCCACCCAAGGTGAAGTACGAACCATTCGGAAACAGCGGATTGAACGTATTCAATTGTCCATCACCTGAGTGGCGGTCGCCCGAAGCCGCGTCGAACTGCAGGCCCCAGCGCGCCGTCCACGCGGTATCGGGGGTGTAACCCACATGCGCGCCCAAAGCCCACGCACGCACTGGCTCCGCGCCCAGCGTGCCGCGTTGCGCCATGACCTCCACATCCCAGTCAAGCTGCCTCCTTCTGCCCGCGTAGCGCACGTCGTAGATCCGCCGACTCTCGTTGCCGTGGCCATCGGCGTAATGCACATCCCGGCGGATCCAGCGCGAGTAATAGCCCGATAGCTCACCGGCATCCTGCA
>DATJCF010000103.1:0-2964 GCA_035514935.1 Rhodanobacter sp.
TGCTGGCGCGTCAGGCGGCGTGGTCGGCGCGAACCGGCGACCGCCGGCCGGGGGCTGCGTTGCGCCGTTTCGTCGGTCATGGGCTTGATCGGTTGACGGTGCCGGATGCTGAGGACACGGGTTTGTTGCTGAGGTGAAGAGCGTCGCGGCTGAAGCCGCTCCTACAGGAGTACACGGCGGAGATGTGCAGGCGGGCTAAAATGATCCATCCCCTCTATCGGCCCACCCCATGCAGCATCTGACCATCGTCACCACCGGCGGCACCATCGACAAGATCTATTTCGATGACAAGTCGGACTACAAGATCGGCGCACCGCAGATCGGCGAAATCCTGAGCCAGCTGGGCGTGGGCTTCCAGTTCGACGTGATCCCCATTCTGCGCAAGGACAGCCTGCACATGGCCGCCGAGGACCGCGCCCTGGTGCGTTCCACCATCGAGGCGCAGCCGCACCGGCACGTGCTGGTGACGCACGGCACCGACACCATGGTCGACACCGCCAGGGCACTGGCCGACATCAAGGGCAAGGTGATCGTGCTGACCGGCGCGCTCAACCCGGCGCGTTTCCAGGGATCGGACGCCGTGTTCAACATCGGCTGCGCCGTAGCCGCGGTGCAGACCCTGCCCGACGGCGTCTACATCACCATGAACGGCCGCGTGTGGGACCCGGCCAAGGTGCGCAAGAACCGCGACGCCAATCGATTTGAGGAAGCGTCGGGCGCCTGAAGGCTCGACCTCCTGCTTCCCCGCTTGCGGGGGAAAGCTGCCCGAAGGGCTGATGGGGGCGCTCTCCGTCCGGCAAAAGAAGATCAAGAGCCTTCCCCCCATCCGCCTTCGGCACCTTCCCCCGCAAGCGGGGGAAGGAAGGCTTGGGGCTACAGCGAGCGGCGGGGCGAGATCAGCAAATCGCCGAACATCAGCCCGGCCACGATCGACACCAGCAGGGTCAGCAGCAGCATCGCGGTGTCCAGGCCCAGCGGCGTATCGCGTTCCAGCAGGAACGACATGCTGCGAAAACCCACGCTGCCCGGCACCAGCAACAGGATGCCCGGCTCGCGGATCACGGCGCCAGGCTGGTGCGCAAAACGGGCGTACAGATTGGAGAACGCGCCCAGCAGCAAGCCGCCCAGGAACACGCCGAACGGCGCCGCCGGCAGTGCGCCGGAAATCCCGCCGCCCCAGCGCGTGGCCAGGTAACCCACGATCACCGCGCCGATCACCGCCGGCCAGTCGCGCAGCGCGGCGCGGAACAGGATGGCGAACGCGACCGCGCCCACCAGCAGCGCCACGTAATCGGTCCATGCCGGCAGCGCCGGCAAGGCGTAGTCGCGCGCGTGGATGCCGGCGGCCGCGCACAGTTGAGTAGCCGCCACGGTGCCGAACACCAGTTTCAGCAGTGTCGCCATCGCGCCGCCCATGCGCGCCATGCCGGAGACCAGGTTCTGGCTGGAAATCTCGCGCACCGCGTTGGTGAGCGACATGCCCGGCACCAGGATGATCAAGCCCGCCAGCACCACCGACTTGATCGCCAGCGGCACCACGAAGGCGCTCACCACGATCGCCACGGTAGTCGCCACCATCGCGCAGATCACGTCGCTGGCCACCGCCAGGCGCGGCCGCGTGCCGGCGAGTATCGCGATCCAGCCGATGATCACGCCGATCACCCCCGCCACTACCAGATCGACCCACGAACTGTGCAGGAACAGCGCCGCGATGGCGGCGGCGGACAGGCCGTAACTGGCGATGGTGCCGGCCTGCTCCCACGGCGTATCGGGGCGACCCAGCAGCCGCAACTGGCGAAAGCCTTCGCGCAGATCCAGCTCGCCCGCGATGGCGCGATCGGCAATGTCGTCGGCGCGGCACAGGCGCGCCAGGTTCACCTCGCCCGGCGCCAGCCGCATCACCTGGGTGGTCTGCGCCACGCCTTCCTCGCCCTGCGCCATGTCGGTGAACGAAATGATGATGGCGGTGGGGCTTGACCACACATCCGCCACCAGTTCCAGCCGCTGCGCTGCGCCCGCGATCGCCATTTCCAGCCGCGGCGCGGAGGTGCCGTATTGATGCAGCCGTCGCGCCAGTTCCACCAGGAAGGCAATGCGCGTGTTGAGCGCTATCGCCGCGAACGGCTGGCTGACGACCGCACTCATGCCGCTGCGCGAACCTGCAGCGTGGTGCCCTGCACCGCCACCACCTCGACCGTGCTGCCCGCTGGCAGATCCGGCCCGCTGACCAGCCACTGGCCGTCACCCACGCGCGCCTTGCCGCGGCCGTTGACGATCGGCTCGATCAACTCGTAGCGCTGGCCGATCATCTGTTCGCCCCGACGGTTCAATCGTTCATTACCCGGCTCGCTGCGCTCCAGCCGCGGCCGCAGGAACTTCGCGTAAAGCACGCACGCCGCAAACGCCAGCACGCCAAACACGATCGCCTGCGCAAGCATCCCCAGCGTGGGCACCACCCACAGCACCACGCCCATCGCGGCAGCAGCAATGCCTATCCACAACAGGAAATACCCCGGCAACAACAACTCCCCCGCAATCAACAGCAGGGCAAGTATCCACCACAGGTAATGCGTAGAAATGGCCTCGAACATGATGGTTTCCGTAAGAGATTAAGACCGCGAGCGAGTTGCTCCCCTCTCCCATTCATGGGAGAGGGGCTGGGGGAGAGGGCAGCAGCACCGGGAAAGCCCGTTCTTCGACTGTCTGCCGAATGCTTTCCAGCACACTCTCCGTTCGATTCAATACATCGTGATTCCAGAAGCGCAACACGATGAAGCCTTGCGACGCCAGCCACTGGTCGCGTCGTTCATCATAAGCAACATCATCGCCATGTTGGCCTCCATCCACTTCGATCACCACGCCGCGTTCCAGGCAGATGAAATCCAGGATGTAGGGGCCCATCGGTTTCTGTCGCTTGAACTTCAGGCCCATGAAGCGGTGGGCGCGCAGGTGGTACCAGAGGTG
>DATJCF010000104.1:0-12200 GCA_035514935.1 Rhodanobacter sp.
AGCCGCCTGATCCTGGTGGACTCGCTGGCGCAGGCGGTGGAAGTGAGCAACCGCTACGCGCCCGAGCACCTCATCGTGCAGGTGCAGGATCCCCACGCGCTGCTCGACGGCATCGAATCGGCGGGCGCGGTTTTCCTGGGCGAATGGGCACCCGAATCGCTGGGCGATTACTGCAGCGGCAGCAACCATGTGCTGCCCACCTATGGCCATGCGCGCAGCTACAGTGGCGTGTCGGTATCGAGCTTCCAGAAGCAGATCACCGTGCAGGACGTCAGCGCGGCCGGGCTGCGCGCCATCGGCCCCTGTGCGGCCACGCTGGCGGCGGCCGAACAACTGGAAGCCCACCGGCGCGCCGTGACCTTGCGGCTGGCCGCGCTGGACGCGCGCGAAACGACGGAAGCCTCGACATGAGCGTGCTCGACCTGGCGCGGCCGGAGATCCGCGCAATGCAGCCGTATTCGTCGGCGCGCATGGAAGCCAGCGGCGGAAAGGTTTTTCTCAACGCCAACGAATCGCCGTGGACGCCGCAAAGTGATGACCTCGGCTGCAATCGTTATCCCGACCCGCAACCCGCGGCGCTGATCGGCGCCTTGGCCGCGCTCTACGGCGTGCAGCGCGACCAGCTGCTGGTGGGCCGCGGCAGCGATGAGGCCATCGACCTGCTGGTGCGTGCGTTCTGCCGCGCGGGCGAGGACGCGATCCTGATCCAGCCGCCCACGTTCGGCATGTATGCGGTGTGCGCGCACATCCAGAACGCCGCCGTGATCGAGGTGGCGCTGGCTGCCGATTTCACGCTGGACGTGGACGCGGTGCTGGCGGCGGTGACGCCCGCGGTGAAGCTGGTTTTCATCTGCTCGCCGAACAATCCGACCGGCCAGACGGTGCCGCGCGCCGCGGTGGAACGGCTGGTGCAGGCGTTGGCCGGGCGTGCCGTGCTGGTGGTGGACGAAGCCTACGTGGAGTTCGCGGAAGCGGGCAGCGTGGCCGACCTGATCGGCCAGTACGACAACCTCGCCATCCTGCGCACCTTGTCCAAGGCCTGGGCGCTGGCCGGGGCGCGCGTGGGCACTCTGCTGGCGCATGGCGACGTGATCGCCTTGCTGCGCCGGATCATGCCGCCGTACCCGTTGCCGTTGCCTTGCGTCGCGGCGTCGCTGGCCGCGTTGTCGGCGCCCTCTGTCGCGGCCGAACATATAGCGGTCATCGACGAACAGCGCGGCGTGATGCGCGCGGCGCTGGCGCGGGTCGCCGGCGTGCGCGAAGTACTTCCGTCGCAGGCGAATTTCCTGGCCGTGCGCTTCGATGACGCCGGCGCGGTCTACCAGCGCCTGCTGGCCGCCGGCATCGTGGTGCGCGACGTGCGTCGTTATCCCAACCTTGCCGATGCGCTGCGCATCACCATCGGCACGCCGGCGGAAAACGCCCGCGTGCTGGCCATTCTCCAGGGAGGTGCGGCATGAGCCGCAAGTTGCTTTTCGTCGACCGCGACGGTTGCCTGATCGAGGAGCCCGCCGACGAGCAGATCGACAGCTACGAGAAGCTGGCCCTGTTGCCGGGCGTGATCGCCGCGTTGCAGCGCTTCATCGGCGCGGGCTACGAACTGGTGATGGTGACCAACCAGGATGGCCTGGGCAGCGACAGTTTTCCCGAAGCGCATTTCACCGGTCCGCATGAACTGCTGCTGCGGATACTCGCGTCGCAGGGTGTGCGTTTTCACGAGGTGTTGATCGACCGCAGCTTTCCGCACGAAGGCCTGGATACGCGCAAGCCGGGTATCGGCCTGATGCGGCATTACCTCGCCGACGACAGCTGGAGCCGTGCGGCGTCGGCGATGGTCGGCGATCGCGAAACCGACCTGCAGTTCGCCGCCAACCTGGGCGTGCGCGGTTTCCGGGTGGGGACGCAGGGCGTGAGCTGGGCGGAACTGGCGCACCAGTTGCTGGATGCGCCGCGCACCGCCACGGTTACCCGCAACACCAAGGAAACCCGCATCACCGTCAGCGTGAACCTGGACAAGGTAGCCGAGCCGAAGGTGCACACCGGCCTGGGCTTCTTCGACCACATGCTGGAGCAGATCGGCAAGCACGGCGGTTTTGCGCTGGAGCTGCGCTGCGACGGCGACACCCACATCGATGACCACCACACCATCGAGGATTCCGCGCTGGCGCTGGGGCAGGCCATGAAACAGGCGCTGGGCGACAAGCGCGGCATCGGCCGCTACGGCTTCACGCTGCCGATGGACGAGTCGCTGGTCAGCGCCGCGCTGGATCTTTCCGGGCGGCCGTACTTCGTGTTCGAGGGCAGTTTTCCACGTGAGCGCGTAGGCGACATGGCGACCGAGCTGGTGCCGCATTTCTTCCGCTCGTTGTGCGAAACGATGGGTGCGAACCTGCGCCTCACCGTGCAGGGCGAGAACGCGCACCACATGATCGAAGGCTGCTTCAAGGCGGTGGCGCGCACCCTGCGCCAGGCGATCCGGCGCGAGGGCAACGAGCTCCCCAGCACCAAGGGCACGCTGTAATGAGTGTCGTGCTGGTCGACGCCGGCGGTACCAATATCGGCTCGGTGCGCTATGCGCTGCAGCGGTTGGGCGTGGACGCTGCCCTGACGGCGGATGCGGCGGCGATTCGTGCGGCCGACAAGGTGATCCTGCCCGGCGTGGGCGCGGCGGCGCCCGGCATGGCGCGTTTGCGCGAGCTGGGGTTGGTGGATTTGCTGCGCTCGCTGACCCAACCCGTGCTGGGCGTATGTCTGGGCATGCAGCTGCTGTGCGAACGCTCGGCCGAGGGCGATACCGAATGCCTGGGCCTGATTCCTGCGCCGGTGTTGCGCTTTGTCGAGGCGCCCGGCCTGCGCGTGCCGCACATGGGCTGGAACCGCCTGGAAACAACGCGGCAACATCCGCTGATAGATGGCCTTGGCAGCGACGAGCAGGCGTATTTCGTGCACAGCTATGCGGTGCCGGTGGGCGATTACACGCTGGCCACGGCCGACTACGGCGGCGCGTTTTCCGCGGTGATCGCGCGCGGCAATTTCCACGGCATGCAATTTCATCCCGAGCGTTCCGCCGCTGTGGGGGCGCGGCTACTCGGCAATTTCCTCAAGCTATGACGGCGTTCTCATGACGAGTTTTGCGGTGATTCCCGCGATCGATCTGCGCGGTGGCCAGGTGGTGCGGCTGAAGCAGGGCGACTATGCGCAGCAAACCACCTATGCCGCCGATCCGCGCGAGCTGGCCTGGAGCTACGCCGAAGCAGGCGCGGACTGGCTGCATCTGGTCGACCTCGATGGTGCCCGCTCCGGCAACCTCGACAACCTGGCGGTGATCCGTTCGATCGCCGCCAGCGGCATGCGTATCCAGGCGGGTGGTGGCGTACGTGCCGAGGAGGATCTGCACCGCCTGTTCGATGCAGGCGTGCACCGCGTGGTGCTGGGCAGCGTGGCCATTCGCGACCCCGACCAGGTGGCGCGCTGGCTGGACAATCACGGTGCCGAACGGCTGGTGATCGCTCTGGACACGCGCCGCATCGACGATCGCTGGGCCCTGCCCAGCGCCGGCTGGACCGAAGTGGAAACACGCACGCTGGACGAACTGGCGCCCTGGTATGCCGAGCGCGGTGCGCGCCACCTGCTGTGCACCGACATCGATCGCGACGGCATGCTGGCCGGATTCAATCTCGACCTCTACCGGCACCTCAGCGAAAGCGTGCCGCAACTGGCCCTGCAGGCCTCCGGTGGCGTGCGCTCGCTGGACGATATCCGCGCCGCCCGCGACGCCGGCGCACAAGGCGTGATCCTGGGCCGCGCACTGCTGGAAGGTCGCTTCACCCTGGCGGAAGCACTGGCATGTTGAGCCGCCGGCTGATTCCCTGCCTGGACGTGCGCGACGGCAAGGTGGTCAAGGGCGTGCGGTTTCGCGATCACGTGGTGATGGGCGAGATCGTGGAGCTTGCGCTGCGCTATCGCGACGAGGGCGCCGACGAACTGGTGTTCTACGACATCACCGCCAGTCCCGAGGGGCGCAGCGTGGATCGTGGCTGGGTCGAGAAGGTGGCGCGGGAGATCGACATCCCGTTCTGCGTCGCTGGCGGTATCCGTTCGGTCGACGATGCGCGCGCCGTGCTGCATGCGGGCGCGGACAAGATCTCGGTGAACTCGCCCGCACTGGAACGGCCCGGGCTGATCGACGAACTGGCCGCCGCGTTCGGCGTGCAATGCGTGGTGGTCGGCATCGATTCACTGCGCGACGCGGACGGCGAATGGCGCGTGCGCCAGTACACCGGCGACCCCAGCAAGACCCAGGCGCTGCCGCGCCGCACGCTGGACTGGATGGCCGAGGCACAGCAGCGCGGCGCCGGCGAGATCGTGCTCAACTGCATGGGCAGCGACGGCGTGCGCCGCGGCTACGACCTGGAGCAACTGCAGGCCGCGCGTGCGATCTGCAACGTGCCGTTGATCGCCTCCGGTGGCGCCGGTGAACCCGAACATTTCCGCGATGCTTTCGTCGAAGCCGACGTGGATGGCGCGCTGGCCGCCAGCGTGTTCCACTCCGGTGCGATCGCGATCCCCGCACTGAAACACTATCTGCACGAGCAGGGCGTCCCGGTACGCCTGTAGCACGAGGAATCACAGCGATGAGCGATACCACCGATACCAGCCGCCTCGATTGGTCCAAGGGCGAAGGCCTGTTGCCGGCCATCGTGCAGCATTGGTTGAGCGGCGAAGTGCTGATGCTCGGCTACATGAATGCCGAGGCGCTGGCCGAAACGCAACGCAGCGGCCACGTCACCTTCTACAGCCGCAGCAAGCAGCGCCTGTGGACCAAGGGCGAGGTCTCCGGCCACGTGCTCGATCTGAAATCGGTCCGCATCGACTGCGACGCCGACACCTTGCTGATCCAGGCCGATCCGCACGGCCCCACCTGCCACGAAGGCACCTCGAGCTGCTTCGGCAACGGTGACGACGTGCGTCCACCGCTGGGCTTCCTGGCCGAACTCGACGCGCTGGTCGCGCAACGCCACGCCGACCGCCCCGAAGGCAGCTACACCACGAAACTTTTCGACGGCGGCATCCGCCGCATCGCGCAGAAAGTGGGCGAGGAAGGTGTCGAGACCGCGCTGGCGGCCGTGGCGCAGGGCGATGAGGAGCTGCTGGGCGAGGCCGCGGATCTGGTGTTCCATCTCACCGTGGCGTTGCGCGCACGGGGCTTGTCGCTGGCCGATGTAGCCAAGGTGCTGATCGCGCGGCATCGCAAACCTTGACGGCCGCTCAGCCGCCGCAACCACCGCAGCATATCGTGGGCAACTGAACCACCTGGTCCGGCGCGATCGTCCAGCCCGTTCGCTGCATGACGTCGATCAGATCCTCGATGGTCACGAAGGACGAGATGCGCAGGGTCGAACCGCTGGGGTCGAGGTCGACGAGGGCGTTCGAGTCGACATCGAACATGGCGTCTTCGACGGCTTCGAGTTGCGGGCGTGTGTCGGTAATGGCGATGTGGAATTCCATCGTTGTGTCTCGCTCGATAAATCCTTGGTTGGCTGACGGGTTGTGAGTTTTTCAACCTGTCAGCCCGGCCGGGATGGCCGGACGCGCGATAGAGGAAAACCACAGGAAGTGGTTTTCCTCACAAACTCCAGGCCAATCGTTGTCGAGCCGGACGGCCAGCGTCTTGATCCTGATCAGGTTTCGCCGCGGGTGCGACGATCCGGCGCGGGAAGCTTGTCCCGTTCTCGATCCGCGTCAATGATGGAGCAGGTCGGTACGTCGACCATGCAGGCTCCGGTGCGGCGCTGCAGGCCATTTGCAATACTACGTGGCGCGCAGCGGGAAGCTTTCGGCCCTGCGATTAACTCAAGAAAAGAAGATCCATGAACCCGATAGATTTTCATTCCCTGCTCGATCCCGGCACATCCGGAGAGCCGCCTGCGCCGGCGGCATTGAGTGGCCGTGAACTCCAGGAGCTGGTGAGTCCGCTCGATGCCGGGGAGTTCGTGGATTCCTTTTTCTCGCGTACGTCGGTGAGCGTCAAAGGGCATCCCGGAAAATTCGATCATATTTTCGGTTGGGCGAGATTGAGGCAGGCGCTTTCGCGCGGAAAGACGCTGGCCGGCACCAGCTACAACATAAAAGCGGCCTTTACGCGTGGGGAGGAGGCCGGAAGTTCACGGGGCATGATCGACGCGGACCATAACCAGGTTGCCGACTTGCTCAACGCGGGCGCGACGATCTGCATTACCGACATCCACCTGGCCGATCCCGTGCTTTGCCAATGGGCGCAAGCCGTCCGCGCGCAGCTCAATTTCAACGGTCTCGTGGGCGCCAATTGTTACGTCTCGCCCGACGGTTCGGGGCTGCCCACGCATTACGACAAGCGGGTTGCCACGAGCATCCAGATCGCCGGCAGCAAGCGGTGGCGATTCTCCATGAAGTCGGCAAAGCCGTGGCCGCTAGAGAATGCCGTGTATCAACCCGGCACCAGTGCGGATGTGGGCACGCTGCCCGAGCATATGGAGTTTGGCGAGGTGGAGCTCAATCCCGGCGACTTGCTCTGCCTGCCGGCCGGAGCCTGGCATTCGGCGCGCGGCGTGGGCTATTCGCTGGCGCTGAATATCTATTTTTCGCCCCGTAATTTGCTTCTTGACCTCGCACCGGTGGTTCAGCGTCTCGCGGTGTCGAGCGAAAAATGGCGAGGTGGGCCGCCTGCCACCTTGGAGAGAGCCCGGGGAAGCATGCCGGACGCGGTATCCGCGTATATCAGCGAATGCCTGGACGAAGTCAGCAAGGCAGCCGCCGAGCCCTGGCTGAAATCGCTGAAGCAGGAGCTCTTCACGGGTTGGAAGGCGGCACCGCTGTTGCCGGTGCCGAAGATAACGCCGGACCAGCGATTCGGCGTGGCCGCGTCACTGCGTTTTGTCCAGGTGCAGGACGACATTGTCGTGCCGTGCGAGACCGGCGTGCTCAAGTTTCCCGTCGCCATGGGGCCGGTATTCCAGCAGCTGTCATCCCAGGTGGGGAGCTTCACCATCCCCGACGTTCTGGCATGGCAACGGGATCCGGGCGGTCCCGGTCGTGACGAGATGCTGTTCGCGCTGAAAATGCTGTACGAGCACGGCATCCTCAGGATGGAGTAGCCCGCGGTCACCCTGCTCGTCAGCCGACAGGGGATCAGGGCGCGTGACAAGCCACCCCATTGGCCGAAGGGTAGGTCTCGCCCTCGCGTAGCGGCGACAGCCACGCGTCGTGCATGCCCTTCGTCCACCATTGCCAATGATCACCCACGTAACGCGCGCCGTCGGCCGAAATGGCGATATGCAGGTGGTGGGTGTTTCCGTCGAGCGTAACCACGGCGGTGGTGGTGTCCGGGTAGCTGGCCTGTACCTTGCGGCCGTCGTCGCAGGTATAGGAAAGCACCGGCGCTGCCACGGCGCGGAATGGCGTGAGCGTATAGGTGGACGGCTTGCCACCGGCGCCGCACAGGTGGCCGGTGAAGGCGGTTGAAACCTTTTCCCCGCCGATGGCCAGATCGATGAAGGCAGGGGATTCGCAATGCCCATTCTCGTAGACATTGCCGGAGACCCAGCGCATTTCGCTTTCCACGGCGGCGCCGGGTGCCAGCGGGATCGTCGACGGTGCGGGGGCGTTGGGTGCCTGCGCGATGATGTTCAGGGGCCGCTTGTCGGCGTCGGTGAGCACGGGCTGCGGTTGCGCGGGGAAGGTGCACGCGGCGGTTCCGGTGTTGCGCACGGTCAGCATGGTGCCGGAGTGGGACATGCCGTTGAACTGGCCGTCGCCACTGTCGACGCTGAAGCCCAGTTGCGATGCACGGCATGTGTCGGCAGCGGCAGGGGACGGGCTGGCGACCGGTGCGTGCGAGGAGCACGCCGCGATCGTGCACAGCGACAGCAAAATCAGCACGGCGCTAAATACCGTCGTTGATGCCACAAGCTGTGTTTTCATGTGCGCGCTCCGGTGAAATCAGCGGCTGAAGCTAGCACGCAGGGTCGTGGCGGCAGGTGAAGCGCGCGACGGTTCGGGAGGCGCATAACCGATCAGTGCGCGATGTTTGCCGAATCCGTTGCCCCGGTTGCCGGTGCGAACGGAACCTCCGCTCCGGGCTCGACGCCCTTGCGCCACAGGTCCAGTTGCGCGGTGATGCCCTTGCCGACATCGATCTGCGGCTCGGACGGCGTGAGCTTGTCCCGGCTTTCCCAGCCGGCGATGGTTTTGCTGGCGCGCTGAAAGGCGTCGGTGAACGTGCTGGTGCGGTTGAGCGCATCGACCAGCCAGGCCTTGCCGAAATAGGTGATGTCCGAATCACTGCCGCAGCCGAACGAGCTGCGGTCGCTGCGCGCGGCAGTGATGACCAGGGTGCCGTCGCCACGCAACGGCGGCACGAACCCGCCCGAGTAACAGGCGTTCACCACCACGACTTTCCAGCGGAAGGGATGCTCGCGCAGGATGCCGGCGAGGTCATCCGCACCGATCTGGTCGAGCGGTACGGGATCCATGTCGACCAGCAGGTAGTGGTCCTCGCTGCCGTGGCTGGTGACGTAAAGCATCAGGATGTCCTCCGGATGCATTACGCGGGCGAGCCCGTCGAGCACTGCCTCGAGGTTGCTCCAGCTGGCCAGCGGACGTGTGCTGAGGGAGGCGGGGTTGTTCTCCAGCACCAGTGTGTGCGTGGCAGCGCCGAAACGGGCGGGAAACAGCGTGGCGGCGTATTCGACCTCATTGCGAAAAACATCCTCGCTGGCGTCGCCGGCAAAGGCCACCAGGTAGAGGTTCGGCTTGCCGTTGATGCGCGGCGTCAATTGCGCCAGCGCGTTGCGTACCAACCGGGGTTGCGCGTGGATGACCTGCTCGGGTGACGGGCCGCCAGCGGGCCAGCGATCATCGGCGACCGCGTCCATCGCCATCGGTGCCGCGGCGACGGATGCCGCCGATGCTGGATGCGCGGCCGCCGCTGCGGGTGCGGCCGGCTGCCACCACGTGGTCAGCCAGACACCGGCGACGAAAGCGAGCAGGGCGATCAACAGCGAGCGCATGGTCGGCCTTCCGCGGACAGTCAGAGCGCGATCGCGTCGAAATCGGCAAAGACCGGGTGGCGGGGCTGGGCTGGTGCCTCCAGTGGCGGACGCACCAGCCAGCCGGTCTGGAAACCTGCTTCCCGGGCGGCATCGAGTTCCTCGACGATATCGGACAGGAACAGCGTGTGTTGCGGCTGTTCGCCGATGGCCGCCGCGATGCGACGGTAGGATTCCGCCTCACGCTTGGGTCCGGTTTCGGTGTCGAAATAGCCGGCGAAAAGCGGCGTGAGGTCACCCGCTTCGCTATGCCCGAAAAACAGCTGTTGTGCCGGTACCGAGCCGGACGAATAGACATACAGGCGCAGGCCGTCGGCGCGCCATTGGCGCAGGCGGGCGGCGACCTCGGGATACATGTGAGCCACGTAGTCACCGGCTTCGTAGCCGGCCTTCCAGATCATGCCCTGCAACGCCTTCAGCGCGGTGGACTTGCGGTCCTCGTCGATCCAGCGCAGCAGCAGTTCGATCACTTCCTGGCGGCTGGCTTCGATGAAACCCGCTTCCTTCGCTGCTTCGTGCAGCCAGTGCTGCACGTCGGGCCGGTCGGCATGCGTTTCGACGAAAGCCGGCAAGCGCTTGCGGGCGTACGGAAACAACACGTCACGCACGAAGGTGATCGCGCTGGTGGTGCCTTCGATATCGGTGACGACGGCGCGGATTTCGATCATGACCTTGACCACGGGGAACGGCTGGCCAGCATAAACGACTGGCATCGTGGCGAGTAACCGCACGCGTTCACGGCAGCGGCAGTGGCGTCATCCGCGGGAATCGGCTGGCCAGGTCGGTGCCGGTGAACTGGGCCACCCAGCCTTCCTTGTTGGTGAACAGGCGGATGGCCACGAAGTACGGCGATTCGCTCATGTCGAACCAGTGCGGGGTGCCATCGGGTACGCCGATGAGGTCGCCCTTTTCGCACAGCACGTCGTAGACCTTGTCGTTGATGTGCAGGGTGAACTGCCCCGCGCCGGCCACGAAAAAGCGCACTTCGTCCTCGCTGTGGGTGTGCTCGCTGAGGAATTTCTGGCGCAGCATGGCGCGGTCGGGGTGGTCGGGCGTGAGGCTGATCACGTCCACGCTCTGGTAACCCTTCTCCGCCATCAACCGATCGATGTCGCCACGGTAGGCGGTTATTACCTGATCCTGGCTGGCGCCGGGCTCGATCGGCTGGCTTGCCTCCCAGCGCTCGAAACGCACGCCCACCTTGCCCAGCTCGCGGGCGATGGCGGCATGGTCGCGGTACTCGGCCAGCGCCGCTTGCGGTTGTGCCTCGTCGAAAATGCGCAGCTGACTCATGATGACAACCTCCTCAGGTCCATTTCGCATTCGAGCAGGAACTCGAGTGCTTCGAGATGGCGGCGGGCCTCGGCCATGTCGCGGCCCCAGGTGTAGATGCCGTGGCCATCGATAAGGTACGCGTGCAAGGGTTTGCCCGCATCCAGCCAGGCATCCACCTGGGCCACCAGATCAGGCATGTGCTGGGTGTTGGGAAACACCGGGATTTCCAGCACGCTGTCGTGGCTGGTGTAGCCGCTGATGGCCTTCTGCAATTCCCAGCCCTGAAGCTTGATGGCGCCGCGCGCCGCGTAGAGTCGTGATGCCACGCTCTGGGTGCGCGAATGCGTATGCAGCACGGCGGTCATTTCCGGCCAACGCCGGTAGACCTGCGTGTGCAGCGCGGTTTCGGCGCTGGGCCTGGCCGTGGTGCCCACCGCGTGGCCGTGCAGGTCGATCAGCATGATGTCGTCGCGGCCGAGGTGGCCCTTGTCGCGGCCGGAGATGGTGATGGCCGCATGTTCGTCGTCCACCCGCATCGAGAAATTGCTGCTGGTAGCCGGGGTCCAGCCAAGCGCCGCCAGCTGCCGCGCGGCCTCGGTGATGGCGTCGGCGCGGCTGTCGAACAGGCTCTGGGGCATCGTGGCGGGCAGCTGCTGGGTCATACGGTTTGGCCGTCCAAATGAATCGGCATCATACCACGGGGCCTTTCGCGCCAAGGGCGTAATGCGAGCCATTCGCGCAAGTCAGGAAGCGTTGAGGTAAATGGCGTGACACTTCCGCGATCCGGTGCAGGGTGCGCCGGTCACCTCGACGGAGACTCTGCCATGTCGAAAGAAAACGATATCGAATCGCGCCGCCACTTTCTGAAGATCGCGGCGGGCACCACCGCGGCTGCCGTGGTCATGGGCGGCTTGCCGCGCCTTGCACGCGCCGCCGATCTGCCGCCGGTGAGTCCCACTGATCCGACCGCCAAGGCGCTGGACTACGTGGAGGATGCGACCAAGTCGACCAATCCGAAGCACAAGGCCGGCGACGTGTGCCACAACTGCCAGTTCTATACGGCCACCAACACCACCGGCCGTGGACCTTGCCAGTTGTTCCCCGGCAAGTCGGTCAATGCGAAGGGTTGGTGCGTGTCGCACGCGCCGAAGAAAGCCTGATCACATAGCTCCGTACAACGAAAGAGGCCGGCTCGAAGGAGCCGGCCTCTTTCGCATGCGCGCTTGTGGGCGGCGCAATCGCGAACAGGGAATGGGGGGGGGGAGCCAGAGAAAGTGCTGCCCGACACGCCAGGTTGAGGAGCTGACCCTGTCTGACGTGCCGGGCGGCGATCCGGGGCCCACTGCCAAGTGATCAACCCGCGGATCGCCATGATACCCCCGCGTGAGCCCGTTGGGGCAATCGTGGGCGGAATTTTCCGGAAAAATATTTCGTTAAATTAATATAAAACAGATACTTGCATCGTATTCTTGATGCTGCATCCGATATCTGGCGATGGTCGGCGCCAATCGTGCCCGGTCGCCACAGTTGGACGAAATTTGCGTCTTTTAGGCGCCGCTCCGTGCCATTTCCTGCTGATGCAGATGACTGTGCCGGCGTCCGTAGGCGAAGTAGATCACCAGCCCGATCACCGTCCACAACACCATCAGCCCCCAGTTGTACCAGGCCATGGTGGCGAGCAGGGCGGCGCAGCTGAGGATGCCCAGGGAACAGATCAGCGGCGCCCACGGCACCCGGAACGTGCGCGGCAATTCCGGCCGCGTGTGACGCAGGATCCACACCCCGGCGCAGACCGCCATGAAGGCGATCAGGGTGCCCATCGAAACCAGGTCACCCAAT
>DATJCF010000105.1:0-1880 GCA_035514935.1 Rhodanobacter sp.
CAGCGGCTGGTCGACCGATTTGCGCCAGATCACGCCGGGCGCGACCTTCTCGACTTCGGCGGTGAGCTTGGCGTTGAGCGGGCCCTTGCCGTCGATCGGGTTGCCCAGCGCGTCGACGACGCGGCCGAGCAGCTCCGGGCCAACCGGCACTTCGAGGATGCGGCCAGTGGTTTTGGCAGTGTCGCCTTCGCGCAGGTGCTGGTATTCGCCCAGCACCACGGCGCCGACCGAGTCGCGCTCCAGGTTCAGCGCCAGCGCGAACGCGTTGCCCGGCAGCTCGATCATTTCGCCCTGCATCGCGTCGGCCAGGCCGTGGATGCGCACGATGCCGTCGGACACGCTGATGATCGTGCCCTCGTTGCGTGCTTCGGCGCCGAGCTTGAACTGCTCGATGCGGCTCTTGATCAGTTCGCTGATCTCGGACGGATTCAGTGTAGTGCTGGACATGGTTGCCTATCCCGAAATTGAATGCCTTTTTGAAGAGTCCGGCCATGGATGGCCGGGTTTTCCTCTTCGCGAAACGGACTTCGCGTGAAACCAAACTGTCCGGCCCGGACGGCCGGTTTTACTCTTCGCGAAACGGACTTCGCGTTATATCAACCCAGCGCGCCAGCCAGCTGCGCGAGACGTCCGCGCGCCGAGCCGTCGATCACTTCCGTGCCGGTATCGATGATCGCGCCAGCCAGCAGCGTGGCATCGACCGAGGTCTCCAGTTCGATCTCGCGATGGAAGCGGCGCTTCAGCGACGCCTTCAACTGCTCAGCTTGCGCCGCGTCCAGTGCCATCGCGCTGGTCACCTTGACCAGCAGCTGCGACTCGGACTCGCGCTTGAGCGTCTCGAACAATTCAGCCACCTCAGGCAGCAAGCCAAGGCGACGCTGTTCGGCCATCTCGGTCAGGAACTGGCCGAACGGCGCATCGACCGCCACGCCAGCCGGCAGATGCAGTGCCACCAGTTGCGACGGCAGTACCCGCGGATCATTGCCGAGACCGCTCACGCGCGCGTCGCCCGCTACCGCTGCGGCAAACGCCAGCGATTGCGACCACGCGCCCAGCGAGCCGGCCGCGCGCGCCACTTCAAAAGCGGCGCGCGCGTAGGGACGGGCGAGAGTGACGGACTGCGCCATGGTCAGATCTCGGCCGCGAGCTGGTCGAGCAGGGCCTTGTGCGTCGAGGCATCAACCTCGCGCTGCACGATCTTGCTGGCACCCTGCACCGCCAACGCACCAACCTGCTCGCGCAACTGGTCGCGGGCGCGCTGCGCCATCGAGGCGATGTCGTCCTGCGCGGTGGCCTTCAACCGGTTGATCTCGGCAACCGCATCACCGCGGGCCTTGTCGATGATCTGATTGGCCTGCTGCTGGGCTTTGTCGATGATCTCGGAAGCCTGCTGACGCGCCACCTTGATCTCGGCCTGCACTTTCACGTCGGCGCTTTTCAGCTCGGCGTGCGCACGCTCGGCCGCACCCAGACCCTCGGCGATCTTTATCTGCCGGTCTTCAATGGCCTTGGTGATATGCGGCCAGATGAAGTGGACGCAGAACCAGATCAAGATGGCGAACGAAAGCATTTCGCCAATCAAGGTCGCGTTGAAATTCATCGCTGCGTTACCT
The DNA here is from genome assembly GCA_035514935.1 of Rhodanobacter sp. Lineage (GTDB taxonomy): Bacteria > Pseudomonadota > Gammaproteobacteria > Xanthomonadales > Rhodanobacteraceae > Rhodanobacter. The sequence goes on from DATJCF010000105.1 coordinate 1,614, forward strand.
GTAAATACGGAGTGGAACGGACCCGGGTTTCATGCAACCCAGGCCGGAAGCGCGGTGGCGCCGCAACGGCGCCACCGGAAGAGCGTTGCTTACTGGCCTGCGCCGGCAGCCGACAGCACCGAACCCAGCAGCGGGTTGGCCACGGCGAAGTACATCGCCAGCGCCACGCCGATCAGGAACGCCGCGTCGATCAGGCCGGCCAGCAGGAACATGCGGCCCTGCAGCAGCGGCACCAGCTCAGGCTGACGGGCGGCGGCTTCGAGGAAC
>DATJCF010000106.1:0-13409 GCA_035514935.1 Rhodanobacter sp.
GCCGCCGTTGCGCCCGCGATCACGGCAGCCCACCCGCGTCTGATCCTGGACAGCGCAACGCTGGGTGACATGCGCGCGCACGCCGCCGCCAATACGGCGGAATGGCAACTGCTGAAAAGCACGTGCGATTCCTTCATTGGCGGTACGGTCAATTATCCAAGTGAGAGCGGCTATCCGAACCTCCCCAACCTGGGTTCGGGTTATCAGGGAGAGTCGTATCTTCCAGCCCTGCTGTCCGAGGGCATGTGCTACCAGGTCCTGAAATCGAGCAACCCCACCGCGGCGGCGCCTTATGGTGCCAAGGCGGTGGATATCCTGATGAAGATGTCGACGCCGTATACCGGCAGCGGCAGCCAGGGACAGAATCCGTGCACGGATAATGGTTACGGTATCCGCTTCTTCGGTGTGGGTTACGGGCTTGGCTACGACTGGGTGTATGAGTTGCTGAGCTCGTCCCAGCGCACGCAGATCTATACCGCCGCGAACGCGTGGTTGACCGCATGGGAAGATCCCAGTCCGTCGGCCTGTGCGAATTTCGAATACGTGCATCCGCACAGCAATTACTTTGCCGGTTACTTCCATGCGAAGGCGGCGATCGCGCTGGCTACCTATGGTGAAAACCCGAGTGCCGCCGCGCAGTGGGACGACTGGTACGGCAACCAGTTCAGCCAGCGGGTCCAGCCGTATTTTGCGCTGCACCTGAGCGGCGGCGGCTGGCCCGAGGGCTACGGCAACTACGCGCCGCTGGCCATCCTCAACATGAGCCTGCCAGCGCGTGAAGTGAAAACGGCGACGGGCGTGGACCTGGTGCACGCCGCGGCACCGTACAGCTTCCCGCTGGAAAGCGCCGATTACGCGATGCACTTCACCTGGCCTTCCCGTGCCTATTTCGACGATCGCGATACCAACCACGCCAGCGGCACGGCGAACCCGCCCGTGGGGACGACCCCGGTGGGCATGTACGAACAGCTGTTTGGCGCGCTGAACTACTGGGGCTCGCCACGCGTCGGCGTGTTTCACCAGTATCTCAACGAGGTCAGCGCGGCGACCTCCGGCTACAACCCGGCGGCGCCATGGTTGCTGTTCCTGCAGTCCTATCCTTCGGCGCCGACCGTCGAGGTAGGCACCATGCCGCGTTCCTATCTGGCGAAGGGTTTGGGTGCGGTTGCCGCACGCTCGAACTGGACGACAGGCGCCAGCTGGATGTCGTTCCGGGCCGCCGCTTACGTCAACAATCCGGCCCAGGGCGAGGAAGGCTTCGATCAGGGCAGCCTCGCTCTGGTGCGCGGCAATGTACCGTTGCTGGTCAACACCTTCGGCTGGATGGCGCACGAACCGAACGGTTCCGCTGACGAAAACCTGTTGTACGACGATCTGCTCGGCTCCTTCAACAACACGCTGTATAAGGCCAACCGGCAGATGTACAACGTGTTCTACGTGCGCAACATGAGTGGCAGCACGGTAGTCGATCGTTTTGGCCAGGCCGCCTACACGACCGAGGACGACAACGTCCGCACGAAGGTGTCGGCATTCGAGGACGGCGGCGATTACGTCTACGTGCAGTCGACCCATCTCGAGGACATGTACCGCAAATTTTCCGCCGGCCCGGGTGTGGCGGCATGGTCGCGACAGATCGTCTATCTGCGGCCGAACCGCTTCGTGGTTTATGACCGCACCACGTCGGGTAGCGCCTCGTACGACCAGTACATGGCCTGGCATTTTCCCGCCAATCCCGTCGCGGGCGTGGCCGCTGCGGGCCAGAAGCGACTCGACGTGAGCTACAACGGACAGTATGCCGGTGCCATGACCACGTTGCTGCCCGCGAACACGACCATCACCACGGTGCCGCTGTATCCGAGCAGCGTTACCACCAAGGTCTGGCAGGTGCAGGTGCGCCCGTCCACCACCAATGTCAGCCAGCGCTGGATGACGGTTTTCGATCTTTCGAGCCAGGCGTCGGATGTGGCGGCGATCAGCCCGGTCACGATCACCCAGGGCAGCGTCGTTGGGGCGTGGATTGCCGGCAGTGACGGCGACAGCGTGGTGATCAGCAGTACCGGGGCGGCGGGTACCGCGATCAGCGGTACGGTGGCATACGCCGTGCCGGGACCGGCACACCATGTCGTTACCGAGCTGGCCAAGGCCACCGGGTACAACATTACCGTCACGGGCGGCACCGGGCAGGCCGTGAGCATCAGCCCGGGCGGCACCTACGTAAGCAGCGCGCAGGGCGTGCTCAACTTCTATGTGGATGCCAGCGGCACCGTTACCGAAGGCGGCGACACCGGACTGCCGGTGAGTTCACTTCCGGTGAAAGGCTATCCGCGGGGCTACAGGCCTTGAACCGTGTGCCGAGCAGGGGGTCGCCGCCTTGTACGTCGGGTCGCCGAGTCAGGCGGAGGTACCTCAAACCACCCATGGGAATCGCACGATGTTCAACCGCGTTACGAAACTGATCTCCGAACTGCGAGCATTGCCACCGCTGGAGGTCAATCTTCGTTGTGCGGAAACGGCCGGAAACGATCCCTTTTTTGAACGGATCGTGCGCCAGTTCTATCGTGACGCGATGCGCCGCCATCGCAAGTTTCCGCTGGTGCGCAATTACCAGTATGGCGTCACCGCCTGCCACCTCACGCACGACTTCAATGATTATTTCAAGTCGATCGAGAGCGCGGCGCGGCGCAACTACAAGAAGTCCCTGCGGCTGGGTTACAGCTTCGACCGCATCGACTACAACAATCATCTTGACGACATCACGGCCATCCTGCGCTCAACCCGGGTGCGGCAGGGTCGACCCATGCCGGCGGCGCTGTTCACCCGCGAGACGGTGGCTTCCAACGATCCGCCGTCCACGTCCGCGCTGCATGATTATCCTTACTTCGGCATCCTTCGCGATGGGCACCTTTATGCGTTTGCCAGCTGCCTGATCGCGGGCGAACTGTGTTCGATCGAGACCATCTATGGTCACGCCGATCATCAGGCCGATGGCATCGTGCCGATGATGATCATCGATATGGCCGAGTGGGTGATCAAGCATCATCCCGACGTCAAATATTATTCGTACGGTACGTATTTCGGCGCCACCGAAACGATGCAGCGCTTCAAGCGCAAGTTCGGTTTCATGCCCCATCGGGCTCGCTGGATCCTGGGAGATTGATCGTGTCCAACCCTGTTGCCGCCAGCATGACCGATCACCTGGTTGAACTGCGGATTCCCGCGGGCCAGCCGTATCAATTGATTTACCGGATGCATCGAACTGCACTGTTCGATGTTCCTGACAGGGACGATGTCGATTTCCGGTTTGTCTCCAGCCTGCCGCAATTGCTGCCGCTGGCTTTGCCGTTGCGGCGCGTGGTGACCACCTCGGAATGGGCAAAGTCGCTGGTTCGCATCAACGTGGGCGGGCGCATGTTCTATTGCCTGCTTCGTGATGGGGTGATCCTGCACCGCGGCTGGGTAAGCGTGTCGTTCTGCAACCACTACAAAGTGGGCCCGGGCGACGTGGTGATCGGGCCGATCTGGTCGGCCCCGGGTACGCGCGGGCAGGGCCTGGCCAAGTACGCCACCCAGCGTGCCATCAACGAGCTGATCGGGCGTGGGCTGTCGACGTTCTACATCGATACCTCGGCCGACAACCTGGCGTGCCAGAAGATGATCGCCAACTGCGATTTCGGCCCGGCGATGGGCTGCATGCCGCGGCTTCCCGAATGAGCGGCGGGTCGGCAGCTTCGACGCAATAACCGGATCTGCACAGCTGGCCGCCGACGCCCGCCAGCACGCACAGTCACTCGTCTTCGTCTGCTGCCGTCAGATGCCACTCGATGGCCCCGGGCGCATCGGTGGGTACGTCCTGCAACCACTTTCCGATGATCGGTCGCCTTTCGCGCTCGCTGAAGCCGGCATCGAGCCAGTGGGTGAGTTTTCGTGCAGGGGCCGCGTATTCGAGTGCAACGTTGGAATGCCCATCGCGTCGCGCGCACCGGATCAATGCCTCGATCCATCGGCGTCCGACCCCCACGCTGGCATCCATCGACCAGAAATCGCGCACCCTCAGCGTGTCGCCGTCGACCTGACAGGCGAACCAGGCCTGCAGGGGGCCGTCGGGTTGGTCGCCAAGCAGCAGATACCTCGTCGCCGCCGCGGGCGACTGGTCGAAACGCCAACGCAGGAAAGTGGTGTCGCGCACCGTGATCGGCCCGTCGCCGTGGCTGGAGTGCGGCCAGAGCACATCCATGCGCGGGTCGACCTGGTTGGACCAGACGGCCGAAGGATGTGCGCCACGTGGTCTGCTTGCCGCGCTCCATGTATCGCGAAAGGTGTCGATCAACCATCCCGCCGATCGTGCCGCCCAACGCGGCAGATGCCGTTCGAGGTAACGGGCGTGCCGCAACACGCGGGAAAAGCGGGGGATGTATCCCAGTACGTCGTAACCCAGCCGTTTGACGACCGGCAATGACTTGCGATTGGGGAAGCCATAGAGCAACTCGAACTTCTTCTTCGCCGTCTCGATGAGGTCGGCCTGCAGCATCATGGCCGGCCCCAGCGTCCGGTGTTGTGCATCGACGGCCATGTCCACCAGTACACCGGCGCGAAGCTCGCGCCCCCGCCACTCCATGCGGCGCGGGCCGGCGGCACAGGCGCCCACCCAACGCGGGGTTGGCTGGTGGCGAAGCAGCTTCACCAGGGGCTCGCCATAGGGGCAGTGGAGATAGAACCAGTCGAACTTGGGTGCGTGACGGCTGGGTGTGCCCAGATTGCCGTGCCACGCCTCGATAACGGCGTCGCGTTCGCGCGTGACGTCGCCCGCGTGAACGACGTAATCGCGAGGGCCGCGGGGCGTGTCGTCAGTCACGGCGCCGTGGCTCCCATTCCTTCGTCCAGCAGGATGGGTGCTTGATGCAGGTAACGCGTGCTGCGTCGCTTGTTCTGAATGTCGGCGTACACCGCCTCGGCCGCCGCCGGAGAAATATCCAGCGCTTGCGCCAGCTCGGCGGATGGCAGCTGTTGCTCCAGCGCCCACAACGCCAGGTCCATCGATTGCCATGGCAGGGCGAAATAGAACTCGTCCTGGCCCTGCGCAAGGCTGTAGGTATCGGTGGTGGGCGCGGCGGTGGCGACGCACTCGGGCAGACCCAGGTGGCGGGCCATGCCGTAGACCTGGGTTTTGTAGAGGTGCGCGATCGGCTTGATGTCGGCGGAGCCGTCACCGTTCTTCACGAAAAAGCCCTGGTCGTACTCCAGCCTGTTGGGGGTGCCGACGACGGCGTAGTTCAGGCGGTCGGCGTGGTAGTACTCCAGTGTCTTGCGCAGGCGCTGCTTGAAGCTGGTGGCAGCCACGATCTGCAGGTATTCGGACAGGCCCAGTGGCTTCTCGTGCAGCGTACCGTCGGGTGCCTGCGCAATCAGGTTGAAATGGTTGATGCGGCCATCCAGTCCGCCGGCGATGGCGATCTTCATGCGCCAGTCGTCGGCATATTCGGGCAGCACCCGGCGCACCGCTTCGTCGCGCGCGCGGTAGCAGCCGATGGCGGACAGCGCGGGAGCGATGTCGAAGGTTTCCGCACGCACGCCGAGGTGTTCGGCAAGGATGTGCGCGTTGTCGGCGCTGGCGTCGGCCGAATCGCGCTCGGGCAGGATCAGCGTGTAGACGCGTTCGGCACCGAGCGCCTTGACCGCGAGTGCGGCGCAGACCGAGCTGTCCACGCCGCCGGAGATCGCCACCACCAGACCGCGCTTGTGCAGCGTGCGCGCGGTGATTTCACGCAGGCGGGCGGCGATGCGTTCGGCTTCCTGCGCGTAGTCGAGATCGAGCACATCCCAGTTCAATTCGTCCACGGACTTCCCCTTGACCACAGTGGTTCTTGCCGGGCGTTGCCGCCCGGTTCTCAGCTTCGGCAGGCCAGCAGTACGCGCGTGTCGCCGTTGGCATCGGCCAGCGCACGGACGTCCTGCCAGTTCCCGTCACGTTGCAACCGTTTGGTCAACGCGGGCCCCTGGCCCAGGCCGACTTCCAGCGTCAGCCAGCCGCCAGGGCGCAGAAGGCGCGGCGCATCCTCGATCAGTCGCATCAGGATGGTGACGCCGAACGGGCCGCCGTCGAAGGCCAGGCGCGGTTCGTGATCGGCGATCTCGGTGGCCATCTGCTCGACCTTGGTGCTGCGGATATACGGTGGCGCGCAGACGATCAGGTCGGTGTGATCGATGAAGTCCACCGTCTCGAACGGCACCAGCAGATCACCGGTGCGGAACTGCACGCGCGACGACAGCCCCAGGTGGCGGCCGTTGCGCTGCGCGAAGTCGATCGCTTCCGCGCTGAGGTCGCTGCCGAACACTTCCGCGTCGGCCACGTGATGGGCCATGGCAAACGCCAGGTTGCCGCTGCCGGTGCAGACGTCGATGACTCGTGCGGGACGGGGCGCGGTCGAGGACTGCAGCAGGTCGATGCTGGCGCCGGCAAGCTGCTCGGTTTCCGCGCGCGGTATCAGCGCTTGCGGCGCGCTGAGCATTTCCAGCCCCATGAAACGCTGGCGGCCGGTGATGTGGGCCAGCGGTTCGCCAGCGAGCCGGCGCGTGACGAAATGCTCCAGCGCATGTGCATGGTCGTGCGCCAGCAAGGGCAGCTCGCCAAGGGCGGCGGCGGTGGCCGAGCGCGGGCTGCCGGTGGCGGCGAACCACAGGGCGCGCAGCGTGCTGTCCGGTGTTTCCTCGGGTTTGTCCGGCAGCACGTCGAGGCCGTTGGCGAGGCGTTCGCGCAGCGCAAGATAGGTGGCGTTCAAGGGCGTTCCCTCAGGCATCGGTCTGCTCCAGCAGGGCTTTCTTGCTGACCTTGCCGGTAGCGGTGCGGGGCAGGTCCGCGCAAAGCACGATCTGCTGCGGAACCATGAAATTCTCCAGCCGCTTGATGCACTGCGCGCGGATCTGGCCGCCGCTGAGGGCGACGCCCGGTTCCAGCATCACGTAGGCGCGGATGGCCTGGCCCAGCAGTTCGTCATCGATACCGACGACAGCTACCTCGCGAATGCCATCGATCGCATGCATGGCGTTCTCCACTTCGACCGGGCTCACCTTCTCGCCGCGGGTCTTGATGATGTCGTCGCTGCGGCCCACGAAATACAGGAAGCCCTCGGTGTCCATGCGGAACTGGTCCTGCGTGCAGAGCACCATTTCGCCGGGCAGCGGGCCGGGCTTGAGCATGCGCGCCGACAACTCCGGGCGGTTCCAGTAGCCGCGCATCACGTGCGGGCCGCGCACGTACAGCGTGCCGGTTGCGCCCGGGGCGGTGGGCTGGCCGTCGGCGGAAAGCAGGTACACCTCGGTGCCGGGAATGGCCTTGCCCACCGAGCCGGGCTTGCTCTCCGCCAGCTCGGGCGCGAGATAGCTCACCCGCTTGCATTCGGTGAGCCCGTACATCTTGTAGATCAACGCGTGGGGGAAGATCTCGCGCAGACGGGTGGCGGCGTCGTCGGCCAGGGCAGCGGCGGTATTGGTGACCCGGGTGACGCCGGGGAACCTCAGCGGTTCGCGTCGGTGCGCCGACAGCAGCATCGCGAAGATGGTGGGGACGCCGGGGAATACGGTGACGCCGAATTCAGCCATCCGCGCAAACACCTGCGCGGGGTAGGTGAACGAGCGTTCCAGCACCAGTGTGGCGCCCAGTTGCACCGTCATCAGCAACTGGTACAGGCCGTAGTCGAACGCCAGCGGCAGGGCGCACAGGACATTGTCGTGTGCGGCCAGGCGCAGGTATTCGATCAGGCTGTCGCGGGCGAACACCATCGACTGGTGCGTCTGCATCACGCCCTTGGGCGTGCCGGTGCTGCCGGAGGTGTAGATCAAGGCGGCCAGGTCCAGCGGTATCGTGGCGGCCGGTACGGCCAGCGGTACGGCGGCGTGGATCACCGTGTCGAACGCGGCGATGTCGTGGCCATCGGGCAGCTTGCCCGAGCTGATCAGCTGGGTGGGAGACAGGCCATGGCCGAACAGCGGCACGAACTCCTGCGCCAGGTGTCCGTCGGTCAGCAGCAGGCGGGCGCCGCTGTCATCGAGAATGAAGCCGAGCTTTTCGGATTTGGTTTGCGGGTTGATCAGCAGGAACACGCCGCCAGCCAGCAGCACGGCGAAGATGGACACCACGCACGGCCAGCTGTTGTCCATGTAGATCGCCACGCGATCGCCGCGCGCCACGCCGCGCGTCACCAGCGCGCCGGCCAGGCGCTGCGCGCTGTCCAGCAGCTCGGCATAGCGGTAAGGCTGCCCTTCGATCACCACCACCGGCTTGTCCGCGAACGCGGGTTCGGTGGCGCGGGCCAGCAGGGCGTCCTGCAGCAGGCGTTGGGGCGGCATCGTCATTACGCGGCAACCCGCAGCCGTTGCACGAAGGCGACCATGTTGTTCACCGTGTCGAAGTTCTCCGGCAACATCTCGCTGGCCTTGATCTGGATGTCGAACTCGCCTTCGAGGAACAGCACGATCTCGAGCACGCCGGTGGAGTCGATGATGCCGCGGTCCAGCAGCGAGGCGTCGTTGGGCAGTTCGGTCGGGTCGCTGCTGAAAAGCAGGTTCTCCAGGATGTAGCCGCGGACCTTGGCTTCGATTTCTTTGGGTTCGTTCGACATGGTTTTCCTTGGGTTGGAGATTCAGGCGCTGCAAAGGTCGCGATGTGGATCACGGGAGGAACGGCGCAGGAAGGTTTCATCGAGCAGCATGGTCGAGAGGATGCCGACGAACGCCTGGTTGTCGGCGAAACCGATCGCGCGTCCGCGGCGGCACTTGTCGAACAAACGGCCCGTGGCATCGGCGTCGAAGTAGCCGGCGGCGCGGATGCGTTCGCTGCTCATCAGGTCGGCCACGTAATCCAGCGGCTTGCCGTCGAAGAAGAAACTCGACTGGTCGGGTGCGCGATACGGCTGCTTGGTGCGGTGGAGAATGTCCGGTGGCAGCAGGCCATCGAGTGCACGGCGCAGCAGGTACTTCTCGGTGAGGCCGCGGATCTTCCAGCTCGGTGGCAGGCGGTTGGCGAACTCGATCAACCGGTGATCGAGGTAGGGGAAGCGGCCCTCGATCGAGTTGGCCATCGCCACACGGTCGCCCTGCGCCGGCAGCAGGTATGCCGCCAGCAGCGACTTGGCCTCCACGTACTGGTCGCGCGCCAACGGGTGCCAGGACATGATGGACGCCGGCAGCCGTTGCTCGTAGCCGTCGAGCGGCTGCCAGTCGCCGATGCTGGCGCGCATGTCCGCCGACAGGAACCGCAGTGCATGTTGCGAGGTGGCCCAGCGCGGCGCATGCGCGAAGATGGGCCGGTCGATATGTTCCATCCCCTTGCCGAAGAAGGCCTGCGCGAAAGCCGCGTTGCCGACCGGCGAGTTTTCAAGATAGCCGTAAAGACGTCCAAGCAGTCGTGGGCGGAAGCGTGACTGCGGTTGCCGTGCCCAGAAGCGGCGCACCTTGGCCTCCTTGAAGATGTCGTAACCGCCGAATACCTCATCGGCGCCTTCGCCGGTCAGCACCACCTTGTAGCCTTCGGCGCGGACACGCCCGGAGAGCAGCATCAGCGGCGCCGCCGCCGTGCGCAGGATGGGCGTTTCGGTGTGGCGGATCAGCTGCGGAAAGGCCATGCCGATATCGCGGCGCGAGCAGTGCATGGTGGTGTGCTCGGTGCCCAGGTGACGCACCATGGCGGCCTGTTCGGCACTTTCGTCGAACGCGCTGTCGGCAAACGCGATCGAGAACGTGCGCACCGGCGTGTCGGTGAAACGGCGGATCAGCGCCACGATGCCGGATGAGTCCAACCCCCCGCTGAGGTAGGCGCCGACCGGCACGTCGGCGCGCAGGCGCAAGCGTACGGCGTCGATCAGCAACTCGCGCAGCTCGGCGGCGGCCTGCTCCTCCGAACCGAACATGCGCCGGGCACCAGCCATGGTCTGTTCCGCCGCGGCAGGGAAGCTCCAGTCCCAGTAACAGCGCAGCGTTTCGCGGCCGCCGTCGTCCACGGTCAGTACATGGCCGGGCGGCAGGCTGTGGATGTCCTCGAAGACCGTGGCGGGGTCGACCGGGCCCCAGTAGTTCAGCGTCTGCGCCAGGCCTGTCGGATCGAGCGTGGCCCGTTGCGGCAACACGGCCAGCAAGGCCTTGATCTCCGAGCCGAACCAGAGCCGGCCGTGGGCGCGGGTGTGGAACAGCGGGCGGATGCCGGTGCGGTCGCGCGTCAGCAGCAGCCGGCGCCGCTCGGCGTCCCACAGCGCAATCGCGAACTGGCCGTTGAGATGGCTGACGAAGTCATCGCCGTGCTGCTCGTACAGGTGCACGATCACTTCGGTGTCGGATTGCGTATAGAAGCGGTGGCCCTGGCGTTCCAGCTGCTCCCGCAGTTCGACGTAGTTGAAGATCTCGCCGTTGAACACCGTCCACACGGTGCGTCGCTCGTTGTGGATCGGCTGCTGGCCGGTGGCCAGGTCGATGATCGAAAGCCGCGCATGGGCCAGCCCCACGCCATCGCCCACATGGAAGCCGTAGCCGTCCGGGCCGCGGTGATGCAGCGTATGGATCATCCGCTCCAGCGTGGCCCGAGCTGTTTCGGGCGCTGCGGGAGCGCCTGAAAAACCTGCGATTCCACACATGTGACGCGGACTCCGGTGTCTTGGTGATCAGGCCCGAATGAAGGCGTGGCGGACGGGTGCGGGGAGGGCTTCATCGCCACCGTTGTCGGCGTGGAGGTGAAGGCGTGATGTCGTGCCGGCGCGGGTCATGGCTGCGAGATCGACGATGACGGCGCGGATTCCAGCGGGCGCAGCGGCGAGCTGTACCAGTCCACCACCTTGTGATCCTCGAAGCGAACCCACGAGGGGCCGTATTCCCAGCGGCCGTCGCTCATGATCAGCGGCTCGCCTTCCGCCGCGCGCACGGCGTCCTCGCCCATCCCCGGCGCCAGCGGAGAAACCTTGGCAGCGGTTTTCGCCGGTGGCGTCGGGTGCGACGGCGCGGCGAGGGACCAGGTCATGTGCGGTTGTTGCGCGGGCTCGTTGTTCCACAGCAGCCACACCGCGACCGAGACCCCCAGCAATACCAGCATGCGCCGCGAGCGGCCGTTGGGCGCCGCGGTGATGGCCGGGCGTGACGACCGACCGGGCTTCACGCTGCGGGCCGGACGCGCTTGCGGCGCGCCCGGGAGGCGACCGTGGCGGCGCTGGAATTCCATGGCGGCGCCGTACATCGCAGTCAGCCGCTGCAGTTCGGCCGGTGACGTACGCGTGGCCGCGGTTTGCCGATCCGGGTGCAGGACGGCCAGGCGACGGCGATAGGCCTGCTTGAACTCGATCAGTCCGCAGCCGGGATTCAACCCGAGGTCCCGGTACAGCTCAAGAAAATCGGTGTCGCGAGCCACGGTGCATCCCCTTGTCCGGCGCCGCGTGCGAGCCCCTGTCACGCGACTTCGTATGTTGTGGCGCGGCGCCACCAAAGGCTGGCCGGAACGGCGTCCGGGCATCGCCCTTGACCAACGACAAGTATAAGATAGCTTCCCCGATATGTGATATGGATCACAGAAATACGGGTGGCAGGCGCCACCGGTTCAGGGCGGCGACACAGTCGTTGGCAGCGGCGGACGGGCCGCGCCGCATGAGACGTCCCGGGCGGACAAGGGGGCAGCATGACATTCGATGATTCCGGCGCCGTCGCGGCCCCGTCTTGCGTCGATGTCGACGCGGCTGAATCGATCGAGCGTGTCAGCGGTCTGAGCCAGGAGGAGTTCGTCCGTCGCTACCGCAAGCCAAGGCGCCCCGTGATCCTCACCGATGCGCTGCGTCAATGGCCGGCCCTTGGTCGCTACACGCCTGATTTCTTCAAGCGCGAGCACGGCGACCGGTTGATCCGGATACGTGGCCACGATTATCGGCTGGCTGAGGTCATCGAGCAGCAGGAGGCATCCGACGAGCAGCATCCGGGGCCTTACCCGTGCACCTTTTCCGATTGCGCCAGCCTGCTGCCGGACATCAGCCCGCGCTTTGCCCAGAGCCTGCCAAGCCGCCACGCCAGTCCGCTGATTCCCAAGGCGCTGTTCGAATGGGTCAACCACCTGGAGATCTTCTTCGGCGGGCCCGGCGGCCAGTTCCCCTATTTGCACTATGACTATCTGCGTATGCATGCGTGGATCGCGCAGATGTACGGTGACAAGGAGTTCACCCTGTACGAACGCGGGCAGGAGCCGCTGCTTTATGTGGACCCGCTGAAACCGTGGCTGTCCTGCGTGGAGCATTCGGAAAGCCCCGATGACGATCGCTTTCCGCTGTTTCGCCAGGCGCGCTGCCGCAAGGTGGTGGTGCATGCGGGTGAGGCGCTGTTTCTCCCCTGCGGTACGTGGCACACGGCGCGCTGCCTGAACGTGGGCATCACCGTTGCTTTCGATCAGTTGGGGGCCGACAACTGGGCCGAGTTCGTGGGCGAGGTGTGTGCTGCCGAGCGTCGGGCGCAGCGTAATGGCCGGGCTGTCGTGCTGGCCGTCTATCTGCGCATGCTGGGCCCATGGCTGGATTTTGCCGAGCGGTGGGACGCCAGGCGGTCGGGGCCCCGTCGCCGTGGCGACTGGGGTGTGCATTGATCATGGATATTGCCGACACGAGCGCGGCACACAGGGGACGAGTGCAATGAACGAGCAGATTTCCGCAGCGGTTGCGTCTAAGGCCCCGATGCCGCCGGATGATGTCGTACCGGTGCAGCGTATCGCCAGCATGGGCGTGGACGAGTTCATCGCCGAACATCGCAAGCCCCGGCGGCCGGTCATCCTGGTCGATGCCGCCCGCGAGTGGCCCATTTACGGGCGCGCCACGCCCGACGATTTTCGCCGCGCCTACGGTAGCCGCACGGTGCGGGTACGCGGCCGCGACTACGCGCTGAGCGAGCTGATCGACCTGCTGGAAGCCTCCACGATGGAACAGCCGGCGCCGTATCCGTGCAAGTTCGAGATCGCCAGGGATTTCCGCGAACTGGTGCCCGAGGTCACGCCGCGGTTCCGCTACAGCCTGCCCGATCGCCAGGCCAACCCGCTGCTGCCGCAGCAGCTGTTCCGGTCGGTCAACAACCTGGAGATCTTCTTCGGTGGCCCGGGTGGCGAGTTCCCCTACCTGCATTACGATGTGATGCGCCTGCACGCGTGGATCACCCAGTTGCACGGCGACAAGGAATTCACCGTGTACGCGCCGGGGCAGGAGCACCTGCTCTACGTCAATCCGGACATCCCCTGGCAATCCAGCATCCAGGACCACCATCACCCGGATTACGAACGCTACCCGCTGTTGCGCCAGGCGAAATCGCAAAAGGTGGTGGTGCGCGCCGGTGAAACGCTGTTCCTGCCGTGCGGCTGGTGGCATACCGCGCGCAGCCTCAACATGACGATCTCGATCGCGTTCGATCAG
>DATJCF010000107.1:0-2192 GCA_035514935.1 Rhodanobacter sp.
GGCGCCAGCACCGGCCAGCCACCCTCTGCGGCCGTCTTCAGGGCGGCGCCGCCGTTCCAGGGCGCCGCGCAGCTGGCCTTGCGGCCCGCATGCGCCAACTGGATGCCGGCGACCGCTCCCTGGCCGTGGATGAATCGGGCAATGCGCGCCAGCGGTTCGAGCTGTGCGTCGCTCCACAACCCCAAATCGCCCGGGGAAATGCGTCCATCCCTGGTCACGGCCGTCGCCTCCACCATCACCAGGGCGGCGCCTCCCACCGCACGGCTGCCGTAGTGCACCAGGTGCCAGTCATCCGCCATGCCTTCGTGCGCCGAATATTGGCACATGGGCGACATGACCAGCCGATTGCGCAAGGTGATGCCGCGCAGCGTCAACGGGCTCAGCAGGTCGCCCCCGAACGCGTCGCGGCCGTGGGCGCCGGCAAGCGATCCAGGGCCGCCGGTGTGCGTGCCCTCGCGATCCAGGTGCGGTTTGGCCGGTGTATTCATAATTTTCCTCCATGAAAAAAAATGCCAACCGTCGGTTGGCATTGTCGAACCACCGCTGATTATCGCCCACGCAGCGACTTTAAGCGGCGGCGCGGGGCGCGCACAGCGGGTGCGCCAAGAAGACGGCCGGGGCCGCGCTAGCTAGCGGTTGACGATCTTGTTCCAGCGATCGACGATGGCGGTGCGCTGCTCGGCAAAGTATTCCCAATCCAGCGTGCGCAGCTTGTCGGCGGTCGGCACCATCTCGGCGACCTCGGCCGGAACCTTGGCCCGGGTGTTGATCGGGCGTCCGCCGCCGATCTTGGCCCAAGCTTCCTGCGCTTCCACGCTCAGCATGTGGTTGATGAAGGCTTCCGGCGCGTTGCCGGCGGACGGATTGACGACGCGGGTGATATTCATGGCAAGCAGATACGCGCCTTCGCTCGGTACGCAAAAGCGCAGGTCTTGCAAATCCGGATCGCGCATCATGCCCAGCACGTTACCGCTGAAGTAAGGCGTGGCCCAGATTTCTCCGGTTTTCAGCCAGCCGACGGCGATGCTTTCCTGATCCCACAAACCGGGGCCGCGCGTACGAATCGAATGCAGCGCTTCCATGCCGGCGTCCGGCGCCTTCAGGCTGCCACCCTTCAGCGCGGCGAGTGCATCCAAGGTGTAGATGGAAGAGTTGTAGGTGATGTTGGGCGCCGATACATGCCCCTTCAGGTCGTCGCGCAGCAGATCGGCCCAGGAGGTAATCGGCTTCTTCACGTGTTTCGCGTTGTACGCAATGCCCCAGGAGCCGTAGGTGGCCGGCACCGCGTGCAAGCCGACCGGCAGCTTCACGCGGGGATCGATGTCCTTCAGGTTCGGAACGGTCGATGGATTCAGCGCGCTGATCAAGCCGGAACGGGCGATCAGCGGCAGCAGCACGTCGACGAAGATGCCGACGTGTAGATTCGGCTGGCTGCGGTTGGCTTGCATCTGCGTAAAGCGGGCATTGTCGAACGATTCGATTACCTTGGCCTCTTTGCCGGCCGGATAGGTGTCGAGGAAACTGCGGCGGAAATTATTGCCAAGCATGCCGGGATACCAGCCGATCGTCAGCGGCTGGGTCTGGGCCCAGGCCGGTATCGACGGCAACACGACGGTGGAAAGTGCGGCGGCGGTCCCGAGCCATTTGCGGCGATTCATGTCGATTGTCATATGTAAATCCTTGGCAAGATTGAACGAAACAACGTTGAAAAACACTCTTACGACGAAGTGCCGGCCAGATGGCGCAGCCATCCGAGACGGTCAACCACGAAGGCAATGAAAAGCCCGAACACGACCAGCACGGTGGAGACCGCAGCCGCTACCGGATCGTTGACGTCGAACAGATATTTGTAGATCGCCACCGGCAGCACGATCTGCTCGGATTGCGTGACGAACAGGCTGACCGTGAACTGGTCGAGCGAAATAATGAAAGAGAAAATCGCTCCCGAGGCGATGCCGGGCACGAGGCCGGGCAAAATGACGTGGCGCAGCGTGTATGCCGGGCTGGCGCCCATGATTTCGGAGGCGTCGATCAACGACTGCCGCAAGCCAAGCACGCTGGTCAGAACGGCGCGGAACATGAACGGAAACACGATGACCGCATGCGCCGCCAGCAAGGCGCCGAAGGTGTCGAGCATGCGCATGCGGTTAAAGGCATACAGCAAGGCGATGCCGATGATCAAAGCCGGCACG
>DATJCF010000108.1:0-22169 GCA_035514935.1 Rhodanobacter sp.
AGCCAGTCCGATTTCCTGAGCCTGCTGGTGCAGCAGATGCGCAACCAGGATCCGACCCAGCCGATGGATTCATCGCAGATGGTCAGCCAGCTGGCGCAGATCGGCCAGGTGTCCGCGACGCAGTCGTTGAAGACTTCGTTCGACGCGCTCAGCGTGTCGATGCAGGGCAACCAGCTGTTGCAGGCCAGCAGCATGGTCGGGCGCAGCGTCACCGTACCGTCCGCCGCGGGCAAGTTGCAGGACGGCGGCCTGGACGGCGCGGTGAACGTTCCCGACGGCGGCGGCACCGTGATGGTGCAGATCACCGATACCGCCGGCAACGTGCTGCGCACGCTGAACCTGGGTACGCCGGCGTCAGGCCTGGTGCCGTTCCACTGGGATGGCAAGGGCGACGACGGCACCGTGCTGGCAAACGCCACATACGGGCTGAAAGCGCAGGCGGGCAATACCGCGGTGGCGACTTACGTGAGCGGCAAGGTGGCCGGCGTGGGCATGACCGGCGCCGACGGCGCGTATCTGGATGTGGACGGTTTTGGTGGGGTCCTGCTGAGTCAGGTCGCGCAGATCAACTGATGGCCCCACGGGGCTACAACACTGAGGAATTATCCCGATGGCTTTCAATATCGCACTGAGCGGCCTCAACGCGGCATCCGCCGATCTCGAGGTTACCGCCAACAATATCGCCAACACCGCCACTACCGGCTTCAAGGGCTCGCGCGGCCAGTTCGCCGAGCTGTTCAGCGCCTCAGGTCCCAACCTCAGCGCCACCCAGACCGGTAGCGGCGTGCGGCTGACCAATGTGGCCCAGCAGTTCACCGCCGGCAGCATCGAGACTACCGACAACAGCCTGGATTTCGCGATCAGCGGCGACGGCTTTTTCACCCTGAAGGATGGCAAGGGCTATTCCTACACTCGCGCCGGCGCGTTCCAGAAAGACCCGAACGGCTTCGTCACCAACGCCGCCGGCCAGCGCCTGCAGATCTTTCCGGCCAACGCCAACGGCACCTTCGACAACAGCACACTGACCGACCTGCAACTGCTGACCTCGCAGAACGCGGCCAAGGCCACCGGCAAGGTGCAGATGTCGCTCAATCTGCCGTCGGACGCCACGGCGCCCGCGGCGGCCTTCGACCCGACCGACGCCACCAGCTTCAACCAGTCCACCCCGTTCACCGTCTACGACTCGCTGGGCGCCACCCACAGCGGCACCGTGTATTTCGTCAAGGACGCGGCAGCCAACGTGTGGAATACGCACCTGTATGTCGATGGCGTGGACACCGGTGCGACGCCGCAGCTCACGTTCAGCAGCAGTGGCGCGCTGGTCACTCCGGCCAACGGCCAGTTGGCTTTCCCCGCGGTCACCGTGAGCCCGGGCTCGGACCCGATGCAGCTGAACCTGGACATGGCCAAGGCCACCCAGTTCGGCAATGCATACGCGGCCAGCGCGATCAATCCGGACGGCTATCCCACCGGCATCCTTTCCAGCATCGACGTCTCCACCGAGGGCGTGGTGCAGGCGAAGTATTCCAACGGCCAGACCACTTCGCTGGGGCAGCTGGCGCTGGCGCAGTTCTCCAACCAGCAGGGCCTGCGCCAGTTGGACAACACCAACTGGGCGGCGTCCTACGACTCCGGCACGCCGGTGATGGGCGCGGCCGGCAACGGTACCTACGGCGTGGTGCAGTCCGGTGCGCTGGAGGCCTCCAACACCTCCGACCTCACCGCGCAGCTGGTCAACATGATCAAGGCGCAGCGCAACTACCAGGCCAACGCGCAGGTGATCCAGGCCGACAACAAGCTGACCCAGACCATCATCAACCTCAC
Source organism: Rhodanobacter sp. (assembly GCA_035514935.1). Lineage (GTDB taxonomy): Bacteria > Pseudomonadota > Gammaproteobacteria > Xanthomonadales > Rhodanobacteraceae > Rhodanobacter. The sequence continues at coordinate 1,825 of DATJCF010000108.1, forward strand.
CAACTGAGCCCTGGCCTTTCACTGACCCACGGAACCTGACCCATGGACCATTCCCTCTATGTAGCCATGACCGGCGCCACGCAGATGATGCGGGCGCAGTCGGAGGTGGCGCACAACCTGGCCAACGCCGACACGGTGGGTTTCAAGGCGCAGATGTCCGCGTTCCAGCCGTTGCCGGTGCAGGGGCAGGGCCTGCCCACGCGCGTCAACGGCGTGGCCTACGGACAGGGCGTCGACATGCGCCAGGGCGGCCAGATCGACACTGGCCGCGAACTGGACGTGGCGGTGCAGGGCGAGGGCTGGATCGCGGTGCAGGCACCCGACGGCAGCGAGGCCTACACCCGCGCAGGCAGTCTGCAACTCACCGCCGACGGCCTGCTCACCGATGATCGCGGCAACCCGGTGATGGGCGATGGCGGCCCGATCACCGTGCCGCAAAGCACGCAGATGTCGATCGGCGCCGACGGCACGCTGTCGGTGGTGCCGATGGGCCAGACACCCGAAACCATCGCCGCGGTCGGCCGCCTCAAGCTGGTCAATCCCGGCGTGGATCAACTGCAGCAGGGCACCGACGGCCTGATGCACCTGGTCGGCGGCGGCAACGCCCCCGCGGACCCGACGGTCACCCTGAAGTCGGGCGCGCTGGAGTCGAGCAACGTCAATCCGTCCGAGACCCTGGTGCAGATGATCCAGCTGTCGCGCCAGTACGAACTGCAGATCCGCTCGATCAAGAGCGCCGACGAAAACGCGCAGTCAGCCTCGCGGCTGCTGCAGATGGCCTGATCCCTTTCAAATAGACACCCAGACGTCCAAACGGAGTCAATGACATGTTCTCTTCCCTGTGGGTAGCCAAGACCGGCCTCGATGCGCAGCAAACGCGCATGGACGTGATCTCCAACAACCTGGCCAACGCCAACACCACCGGCTACAAGAGCGCCCGCGCCTCGTTCCAGGACCTGGTCTACCAGAACCTGCGCCAGCCCGGCGGCCAGACCACCGAGCAGACCCAGGCGCCCTCGGGCCTGATGCTGGGTACCGGCGTGCGCGTGGTCGGCAGCGAGAAGCTGTTCACCCAGGGCAACATCGAACAGACCGGCAACGCGCTGGACGTGGCCATCCAGGGCCGCGGCTTCCTGCAGGTGACGATGCCCGACGGCACCATCGCCTACACCCGCGACGGCTCGCTGCATCAGGATGAGAACGGCCAGATCGTCACTGCCAACGGCTATTCCATCGACCCGCCGATCAGCATCCCGGCCAACGCGCAGAGCATCACCATCGGCAGCGATGGCACTGTCAGCGTGAGCCTGGCCGGCCAGGCCGCCACCCAGCAGATCGGCACCGTACAGCTGGCCGACTTCATCAACCCGGCAGGCCTGCAACCCAACGGCGACAACCTTTACCTGGAAACCGCCTCCAGCGGCTCGCCGCAGATCGGCCAGCCCGGACTCAACGGGCTGGGCACGCTGGAGTCGGGGGCGCTGGAAAGCTCCAACGTCAACGTGGTCGAGCAGATGGTCAACATGATCCAGACCCAGCGCACCTACGAAATGAATTCCAAGGCCGTGTCGGCTGCCGACTCGATGCTGCAGTACCTGACCAACAAACTCTGAGTGATGCCGTGATGCTCACCCGTTGCCGAATCCTGACCGTTCTTTGCACCCTGGCCCTGCTGGCCGGTTGCGCTGGTGGCCCCACCGCGCGCGACGACACGCAATGGGCACCCACGCCGCCGCCCGCGCAGCCAACCGTGGCGCAGGCGGACGGGTCGATCTATCACGACCAGCAGAACATGGAGCTGTTCACCGACCCGCGCGCGCATCGCGTCGGCGACATCCTCACGGTGGCGCTGGTGGAAAGCACCCAGGCCAGCAAGAAGGCCACCACCACCACCAGCAAGAGCGACAAGGCGAACATCGCCTCGCCCACCGTCCTCGGTCATGCCTTGTCGATCGGCGGCAAGGTGGCGGACATCGGGCTGGATGGCGAGCGCACCTTCGACGGCGCCGGCTCCAGCACGCAAAGCAACCAGCTCACCGGACAGATCACCGTCACCGTGGCGCAGCGCCTCACCAACGGCAACCTGCTCGTTCGCGGCGAAAAGTGGCTGACCATCAACCAGGGCCAGGAGCTGGTGCGCATCTCCGGCATCGTGCGCCCGCAGGACATCGGCCAGGACAACGTGGTGCCCTCCACCCGCGTCGCCGACGCCCGCATCAGCTACACCGGCCGCGGCACGCTGGCCGACGCCAACACGCGAGGCTGGTTGTCGCGCTTCTTCAATTCAAAGTGGATGCCCTTCTAAATGAAAACTCATATATCCACTTGCTCCACGGTTGCTGAAAGGCACGAAGGCACGAACCCGCACGGCACGTTCGCCCCCTCTCCCCCCCGCGGAGAGGGTTGGGGAGAGGGTGCCGCCAGTACCCTCAATTCCGCCTACCGCACTTTTTCCGCATCAGCGCGTCGCCTCACCAACCACTTCCGCAAGCCCGTCCCCTCTCCCCAGCCCTCTCCACGCAGGGGAGAGGGGGCCAGTCTGCGCTTCGCATTGGCCCTCGGGATGTGCCTGCTTTCGATTGCCCCCGCCCACGCCGACAAGATTCGCGACCTCGCCCAGGTCGCCGGCGTGCGCAGCAATCAGCTGATCGGCTACGGCCTGGTGGTGGGCCTGGATGGCAGTGGCGACCAGACCACGCAGGCGCCGTTCACCACGCAAAGTCTGGAAAACATGTTGCAGCAGTTCGGCATCACCGTGCCGGCGAACGCGCGGCCGCAGCTGAAGAACGCGGCGGCGGTGATGGTGACGGCGGAGTTGCCGCCGTTCGCCAAGCCCGGCCAGGCGATCGACGTCACCGTGGCCTCGATCGGCAACGCCAAGAGCATTCGCGGCGGCCAGCTGCTGATGACGCCGCTGCGCGGCGCCGACGGCAATGTCTATGCGATCGGGCAGGGCAGCGTGGTGGTGGGCGGCATCAGCGCGCAGGGCAAGAGCGGCTCCAGCGTGCAGGTGAACATTTCCGCCAGCGGACGCATCCCCAATGGCGCCTCGGTGGAACGCACCGTGCCCTCGTCGTTCTCCGGCGGCGGCAATTTGACGCTCAACCTCAACACCGCCGATTTCACCACGGCCGCGCGTATCGCCACGGCGATCAACCAGGCCTACGGTGCCGGCACCGCGCAGGCGGTCGACGGCGGGTCGGTATCCGTGCGCGGGCCGCAGGATCCGTCGCAGAAAGTGGCGTGGATGGGTGCGATCCAGAGTCTTGAAGTGCAGCCCGGCGATGCCCCGGCGCGGGTGGTGGTCAACTCGCGCACCGGCACCGTGGTGATCGGTTCGGACGTACGGGTGAGCGCGGCGGCGGTATCGCATGGCGCCATCCAGGTGACTATCGGCGAGCAGCCGCTGGTCAGCCAGCCCGCACCTTTCAGCCAGGGGCAGACCGCGATCGTGCCCAGCAGCAACGTGCAGGTCAGCGAAGACAACGGCCACATGTTCAAGTTCGGCCCGGGCGTGAGCCTGGACACCATCGTGCGTGCCGTGAATCAGGTGGGCGCCGCGCCCAGCGACCTGATCTCGATCCTGCAGGCGTTGAAGCAGGCTGGCGCGCTTCATGCAGAGCTCGTGGTGATTTGATCAGACCGTCAAGATCATGACAGCCATCAACCCCAACAATCCTGCCCTCGATACCTGGACCGAAATGTCCGGCTTCCAGCATTTGCGCGCGCAGGCGCGCAGCGATGGCGGCAAGGCGGCGTTGCCGGCGGTGGCCAGGCAGTTCGAGTCGATCTTTACGCAGATGATGTTGAAGTCGATGCGCGACGCCAACGCGTCGATCGGCGAAGGCATCGGCGACAGCAAGGCGGGCGATTCGTACCGCGACATGTTCGACCAACAGCTGTCGTTGACCCTGGCCAATGGCCGCAACGGCCTGGGCATCGCGAAAATGTTGATCCGCCAGCTGGGTGGAAAACCTGACGCCGCGCCAGCCGCGCTGACTCCCGCCGACCTGGCCGCCGCGCAGGCGTTGAGTGCAGGCGCACCCGGCACAAGAACCGCGCGCGACGTCAGCGAGGTGATGAACGCCAACGTGCGTGCGCTGCTGCAACTGGGTAGCGATGCCGACAACGACAGCGCCTCCAGCAGCATGCCGTCCGTCACCGACACCCATCCCGGCTGGCGCGACACGCTGGACAAGCTGGCCCAGGGCGCCGCGAACGTGGCCGGCACCGCCGCCCGCTTGCTGCCCGGTGGCGACCCGGTGAATTTCGTGCGCGCGCTGGCGCCGCACGCCGCCGCGGCCGCGCAGAAGCTCGGTGTCTCCACCCGTGCATTGCTGGCACAGGCCGCGCTGGAAACCGGCTGGGGCAAACACCTGCCCCGCGGCGGCGATGGCAGCAGCAGCAACAACATGTTCGGCATCAAGGCCGGCAGCAGCTGGGACGGCGACAAGGTCACCGTGCCCACGCTGGAATACGAAAACGGCGTCGCCATACGCAGGCGCGACCAGTTCCGCGCCTACGATTCGCCCTCCGATTCGTTTGCCGACTACGCCCGCTTGATCAGCGACAGCCCGCGCTACGCCCGCGCCCTGGGCCAGGGTGAAAACATCGCCGGCTTCGCCCACGCGCTGGTGCACGGCGGCTACGCCACCGACCCGTCGTACGCCGCAAAAATCACCGCCATCGCCAACAGCCCGCAGATGCGCGAGGCGCTGGCGGCGCTGCACCTCGATGGGGTGGCGCAATGAACCGGCCCATCGCATCTGTAGGAGCGCACCCTGTGCGCGATGGCTCTTCGCCACATGGCGCAAGAGCATCGTGCACAGGGTGCGCTCCTACAGCTATCGCATCTCTCGCCGTTAACGGTGGCGTGCGTTGCCGTGTATCCGGCATACCGAGGAAGATCCATGGTTGACATGCTCAACACCGGCGTCTCCGGCCTGCTTGCTGCGCAGGTTGGCCTGAGCACCGTCGGCCACAACGTGGCGAACGTCAACACCAACGGTTACAGCCGTCAGCAGGCGTCGTTCGGTACCGCGCTGCCGCAGGGTGTGGGTGGCTATTTCATCGGCAGCGGCGTCAACACGGTGGCGGTGCAGCGCGCGTACAGCCAGTTCCTCAACACCGCGCTGTGGTCGGCCACGTCCAGCTCCAGCCGGGCGGACACCATGGCCAGCCTCACCGGCCAGATCAACAATCAGTTGTCCGGCAGCAGCAACCTGCAGACCTCGCTGGACAGCTTTTTCGGCGCGGTCAACGACACCGCCAATGCGCCGTCGGATACCGCTTCGCGCCAGGTCCTGCTGGCACGCGCAGGCGGGTTGGTGAGCACGTTCCAGTCGCTGTCCGGCCAGTTCAACCAGCTCTCCAGCCAGGTGCAGCAGCAGATCGGCGACGCCGTCAATTCGATCAACAGCTACAGCGACTCGATCGCCAAATTGAACGGCCTGATCCGCTCGTCCGTGGCTATCGGCGGCACGCCGCCCTCCGACCTGCTCGACAAGCGCGACGCCCTGGTGAAAGACCTGTCGGCGCAGGTGGGCATCACGGTGGTGCCGCAGAACGACAACACCATCAACGTGTTCGTGGGCAACGGCCAGGCGCTGGTGTCGGATACGCAGTCATACCCCCTGGCCACCGCGCCGAACGTCTACGACGCCACCCGCCAGGAAGTGGTGGGCGCGGCCTCGGGCAGCGTGCTGAGCGGCCGCATCAGCGGCGGCGCCCTGGGCGCCTTGATGGATTTTCGCAGCAGCGTGCTGGACCCGGCGCAGACCCAGTTGGGCCGCACCGCGCAGGCACTGGCCAGCGCCTTCAACGCCCAGCATATGCAGGGCGTGGATCTGAACGGCGACGTGGGCGGCCAGTTTTTCAGCGTGGCCGGCCCCACCGCGCAGGCAGCCAGCAGCAACAACGGCACCGGCAACGTGGACGCCAGCATCAGCGACATCAGCAAGCTCACCGGCGCCGACTACACCCTCAGCTACACGGGTGGTGCCTGGTCGCTGCGCGACACCCATGGCAACAACGTGGCGATGGGCGGCACCGGTACCGCCGCCGATCCGTTCACGGTCGCCGGCCTGAGCATGGTGGTGCCGGCCGGTGCCGTTGCCGGCGACAGTTTCCGCATCCAGCCCAGCCGCAATGCGGCCGCCAGCCTCGCCTTGGTGATCACCAACCCGGACAAGGTTGCCGCCGCCGCGCCGCTGGCCATCAAGAACGGCATCAACAACACCGGTACCGCCACGGCCAGCGCCAGCCTCGATGGCGGCGCGCTCAGCGGCGGTGTGGTGCAGTTCACCTCCGCCACCACGTACACCGTGGACGGCGGCGCCGCACAAACCTACACGCCGGGGCAGCCGATCAACGCCAACGGCTGGAACCTGCAACTCAGCGGCACGCCGCAGAACGGCGACAGCTTCACCCTGACGCCAAACAGCAACGCGCAGGGCGACAACACCAACGCGCTGATGCTGGGCAAGGTGGCCAACCTGGGTGTGCTCAACGGCGGCGTCACCAGCGTGGGCGGTGCCTACAGCCAGCTGGTGGGCCAGGTCGGCAGTGCCGGCGCCGTAGCCAACGACGAGAAGACCACGCAAACAGCCGTCTATAACCAGGCCTACGGATCGCAGCAAAGCGTCTCGGGCGTGAACCTGGACGAGGAGGCCGCCAACCTGGTGCGTTTCCAGCAGGCCTATCAGGCGTCGGCGCAGGTCATCACCACCGCCAACAGCATGTTCACCGCGCTGCTCAGCGCCGTGCAGGGGTAAGCCATGCGAGTTTCCACCAGCTGGATGCAGCAGCAGTCGATCGGCAGCATGATGGATCGGCAAAGCGACCTGTCCAACATCAGCACGCAGTTGAGTACGGGCAAGCGCATCAACCAGCCCTCCGACGATCCGGTGGGCGCGGCGCGCGCGATAGACCTTACCCATCTCGGTGCCGACAACGCGCAGTACCAGCGCAACATCACCTCGGCCAACGCGCGGTTGGGGCTCGAAGACCAGAGCCTGTCCAACGTCACCAATGTGCTGGGTCGCGTGCGCACGCTGCTGCTGCAGGCGGCCAACGGTTCGCAGACCGATGAAACCCGCGGTGACATCGCCGCCGAAATGGTGCAGCTGCGCCAGCAGTTGCTGGGCCAGGCCAACAGCAAGGATGGCCAGGGCGACTACATCTTCGCCGGCAACCGCACCGGCACCGAGCCGTTCGCCTCGCAGGGCAGCGTTACCTATGTGGGTGATGACGGGCAGCGCATGGTCGCCGCCGGTCCCGGCCTGCAGGTCGCCACGGGCGATCCGGGCAGCGCCGTGTTCGGCAATATTCCCAGCGGCAACGGCACATTTGCCGTCGGCGCCAGCACCGCCAATACCGGCAGCGTGGTGGCGGGCAGCACCAGCGTCAGCAACCCCAACGCCAACCCTTCGGCGTGGGATGGCGGCAGCTACAGCATCGTGTTCACCGCGGCCGATACGTTTGAAGTGCAGGACGGCGTCGGCACCGTGCTGGACACCGGTACCTACGACCCGATCAAGGGCGGCAGCATCACGTTTCGCGGCGCGCAGATTGCCTTCCAGGGCACGCCCGACGTGGGCGACAGCTTTGCGCTGGGCGCATCGCAACCGCAAAGCGTGTTCGCCACGCTGGACAACATCATCAATGTGCTGCGAACGCCCAATGGTGGCGACAGCAAGATGCAGAACGCCATCAACACCCAGTTTTCCAGCCTCGATCAGGCGATCGACAACGTCTCGCGTACCCGCGGCAAGGTGGGTGCGCGAATGAACGCGCTGGATCAGCAGTCGGGGCTCAACGATGACTTGAGCCTTCAGTACAAGAGCGCGCTTTCAGACGTGCAAAGTGTCAACTACTACGACGCAATCAGCCAGCTCGGCGCGCAAACCACCGCGTTGCAGGCTGCGCAGCAGACCTTTACCAAGGTGCAAGGGTCAAAATTATTTGATTATTTGCGTTGACAAGACTCAAGTTCCGATCGCTCGAGTCGAAACACTGAACAAGGCGGAGGCATTCCCGAGTGAATCCCCGTCCGACTGTCTGGGCCGGCCATCGTCGGCACACAACCCCGATTTGGAGATACTCCCATGGTCATGAGCGTTATTACCAACATCAGCTCGCTGAATGCCCAGAAAAACCTGGCCACGTCGCAGAGCAAACTTGCCACCGCGATCGAGCGTCTGTCGTCCGGCATGCGCATCAACAGCGCGAAAGACGATGCCGCCGGCCTCGCCATTTCCACCCGCTTCACCACCCAGATCAACGGCCTGAACCAGGCCGTGGCGAATGCCAGTGACGGCATTTCGCTGGCGCAGACCACCGAGTCGGCGTTGAACGAGGTGACCAACAACATGCAGCGTATCCGTACGCTGGCCGTGCAGTCCGCCAACGCCACCAACTCCGACAGCGACCGCGCCGCGCTCGATGCCGAGGTGCAGCAGCGTCTGTCGGAAATCACCCGCATCTCCACGCAGACCACGTTCAACGGTCGCCACGTGCTGGACGGCTCCTTTGGTACGGCGGCGTTCCAGATCGGCGCCAACGTGGGCGAGACGATTTCGGTGAACCTGAAGCAGGGCGCTGGTGCCAGCCAGGTTGGCTTGATCGCCAAAACCGGCAGCAGCGCGGCATTCTCCGCCGGCGTGAAGATCGACGGCGACCTCGTCGTCAATCTGGCCGACGGTGGCGGTACCGGTGTTGCCACGCAGGCAAACATCGCCAAGGGCACATACACCTCGGTGGATGCCTTGGCAACGGCGATCAACGAGGCCGTCGTGAAGGCGGGCGGAACGGGCACCGTGGCGACCGTGGATGCGACCACCGGCAACCTTGTTCTTGCCGCGGCCGCCACCGGTGGTGCCACGACATTTACCGGCGCCCAGGCTGCCGCTGGCAAGATCGGCACTGCTGCCATGGCGGTGGGTACCGTGGCCGGCTCGGCGGACAGCGTTGGTGACATCGTGCTCGCTGCGAACGCTCTCACGTTCCAGGTGGGTGACGGTTCGGCGGTCGCTCTCGACGCGAAAACCTATCACGGTGTGCAGGAACTGGCTGACGCCATCAACTCGAAGGGTCTCGACGGCTTGCACGCGTCGGTGGACGCCGACAACAAGCTGCAGCTGACTTCGCAGAACACCCTGGTCATCGGTGGTACGGCAGCGGGTGCGACGGCGAGCAAGCTGACGGCCGGTACCTACACGCCGGACGGTTCGTTGGCCAACGCCAGCATCAAGACCGTGGCAGGTGCGAATGAAACCATCAGCCGCATCGACTCGGCGCTGTCCACCATCAGCGCCATGCGCAGCGACCTGGGTGCGGTACAGAACCGCTTCACCTCCACCATCGCCAACCTGCAGACCATTTCGCAGAACCTGAGCGCGTCGCGCAGCCAGATCCAGGATGCCGACTTCGCCGCGGAAACCGCGAACATGTCCAGCGCGAACATCCTGCAACAGGCCGGTGTCTCGGTGCTGGCGCAGGCCAACGCCAGCACGCAGAGCGTGTTGAAGCTCCTGCAGTAACTGCTTGACCTGAGACGGCTGCGGATGGTCCGCAGCCGTTTCCCCCATTACAGGAATCGACGTCCATGGCTATCACGGTAGGCTCCACCACACCCACCTCGGGTTTGCTGACCTCCATGGGTGTGGGTTCCGGCCTGGACGTCGCTACGTTGGTCGACAAGCTGGTGGCTGCCAAGAAGGCGCCGCAGCAGGACCAGATCACGAACCAGTCGAATCAGGCCAACACCCAGCTTTCCGGCCTGGGCCAGATCGGCGCCGCGCTCTCCGCGCTGCAATCGGCCATGGCCCCGATCACCGACGGCAGCGCCTTCACCGCGCGCACGGTGAGCACGGGCGATGCTGATGTGCTGGGCGCGATCAGCAGTGGCGCGCCGGTCAGCGGCAGCTACGACATCGCAGTGACCCAGTTGGCGACCTCGCTGAAGGCCTCCTCGGCCGCGTTTGCCAACAGCAATGCGGCAGTCGGTACCGGTACGCTCACCCTCACGGTGGGTGAGCAGTCGATGAGCCTGGACCTCAGCGAGGGCAACAACTCGCTGGCGCAGGTGCGCGATGCGATCAACAAGGCCAGCAACAACCCGGGCGTCACCGCCACCATCGTCAACGGCACCGACGGCGCCCATCTGGTCCTGAGCGGCAGCCGTACCGGCGTCGCCAACGGCTTCACCGTCAGCAGCACGGGTGGCGATGGCGGCCTGGCGGCACTGAACTACGATGCGGCCGCCAGCAGCGGCAACGCGCTCAACGTGATCACCGTGGCGCAGGACGCCGAGTACACCATCGATGGTCTGGCTGGCCACAGCGCCACCAACAACGTCGCCGGCGCCGTCGATGGGCTCACGTTCAACCTGGCCAAGGTGGGCGAGACCACCGTGACCGTGGCCAACGACAGCAGCAAGGCCAGCAGCGCACTGACCAACCTGGTCAACACCTACAACAGCTTCGTGGGGATCTACCAGAGCCTCACCAAGTACGACGCGACCAGCGATACCGCTGGCGCCATGATCGGCGACGCCACCATCAACGGCATCAGCAACACGCTGGCGCGACTGGTTGGCGGCAGCGCCAATGGCAGCTCGCTGTCCGAGCTGGGTATCTCGCTGCAGGTGGATGGCACGCTCAAGCTGGACAAGGATGCGCTGACCAAGGCCATGAGCGATGGCGGCAAGCTCGCCGGCAAATTGTTCGGCGGCGACGACGGCTTTGCCGCGAAGCTCAACAGTCAGCTCGACCAATGGGTCGGCAGCAACGGTGTGCTGAGCAGCCGCACCGACAGCATCAGCCAGCAACTGAAGGATCTTTCGGCGCAACAGGTCACGCTGAACAGCCGCATGGCTGACCTCACCGCGCGCTACCAGGCGCAGTTCACCGCGCTCGACGCGATGATGTCCAAGCTCAACAGCACCAGCAGCTACCTGCAACAGCAGTTCGATGCATTGAACAACGTCAACAAGAAGTAATTCCAAACCTATTCGCAGGAGATGCAGTCATGGGATTCGGCTACGGCGCAGGCGCCTACCAACAGATTCGCTCGCACGGCGGTGTGGAGTCGGCTGACCCGCATGGCTTGATCACGCTGCTGATGGACGGCGCGCTGGAGCGCCTCATCAAGGCCCGCGCGCACATGATGCGTGGCGAAGTGGCCGCCAAGGGCGAAGCCATCGGCCGCTGCATCGAGATCATCGGCGGGCTGCGCGACAGCCTGGATCTCAAGGTCGATCCGGTGAACACCGGCCGCCTCGATTCGCTTTACGAATACATGAGCCGTCGCCTGCTGCAGGCCAACCTGCGCGACGACGCCAGCCTCATCGACGAAGTCAGCAAGCTGCTGCAGCAAGTGCGTGACAGCTGGGTGCAGATCGCCCCGTCCGCCACGCCGCATGCCGCCAACGCATGAGCACCCCGGCCGTGACCCGCGAAACCGGCATCATCGAGCAGGCCCTGCAGCTGAGCCGCGACATGCTGAGTGCCGCCCAGGCGCAGGAATGGGAGCAACTGGCCAGCCTGGAAGCCCAGCGCGATCCGCTGTTGCGCCGCGAACATTCCGCCGACGTGGTTGAGCAGCTGGGCGCAATCCTGGCCTGCGACCGCGAGCTGCGCACCCTGGTGCGCCAGGCCCGCGACGAGGCCGCCGCGCAATGGCAGCGCCAGAGCGGCCGGGCGCGCGCGATCAGCGCCTACGCGCAGGCCTAGGTTTGCTGCGGGAGCGACTTCAGTCGCGATGCTTCTGCCTTGGAGCCCCTGAGCAAGAGCATCGCGACTGAAGTCGCTCCCACACACGTGATACAGCTTCCCGGCAGCCCTGCCACCGCTACACTCAGGTCCACGCCACCAATGACCGGGGATCACCATGGACGCCAGCAGCTGGGATGAATTCGAGCAGCGCGTGAGCTGTGACGAGAGCCTGCATGTGGACAGCGAGGCCATGCCCTGGCCAGACGCCCAGGCGCATCAGGCGCGGCTGGCCGAGCGCAACCTCAACACCTTGTCCGCGATTGCGGCACTGGAAGAGCGCTACGCCGAAACGGACGATGACAGTCCGCTGATGCTGGAGATCCAGCGGATGGACGCCAAGCTCACCGCACTGGTCGATATCGTCAATCACTTGCTGGTACCCGCCAGCGTGCTGCCGCCACGGCAGGCCCTGCGTTTCAACGCGATCGGTGCGGTGCTGCCTGCGGCGCTGGTGCCGGCGGGTGACGCCTTGATAGTGCGGCTGCGTTTCGATGTATGCCGCAGCCTGCCGCTGGAGTTGGCGGCCAGGGTGGGGCGTCGGTTGGACAACGGCCACGTGTTTGTGGTGTTCGCCGCGCCGGGTGACGTGCTGGGTGACGCGATTGAGCGACTGGTTTTTCGCCATCACCGACGCAAAGTGGCAGAAACGCGCCAACTGACGTCCTGAGGCAGGTGCGGACAGGCGCCAGTCCGTGACAACGGTCACACTTCGCCATGTCGCCGCGAACCTTTGTTGACGCTCTCGTCACGACCGTGATGCCGATCGTGTTTCCTCCCTCGATAAAATCAACGCTAATCGATTCAATCATTTAGCGTGATTCTCGGGTGTCTCTCGGCCACTGCGGCGGCGTGCGGAAGGGATGAAAAGCTGACACACGACGTTTTGCCGTCACCAAAAAGTCGTCGTTGGCCCCCTTGTTGCAATGTGTCCATCGAGCCCGGCGACGTAAACCCGCCGCATCGATGAACGGCCTCCCGCGAGGGGTCAGGCCACAGCAAAAGGCAACAGGGGTATCACCATGCAGAAATTCGACTTCCTGGTTATCGAGTCCGACCGCTCCCGTGTCGATGCCGTGATGTCGGCACTGCATTTCCTGGGGTATCGACCACAGCATGGTGACCGGTGCACGGATGCCGACGAGTCGATGCAGGCCTGGCGTGGCGTGTATGTCGGCCAGGTGAGCGATGAAGCGGAAGCCGAACGCCAGCTTGCCCTGCTGGGCGACACGGCGGCGCATGTGCCGATGCTGCTGGCCGACGACTCCGCCTGGCTGGGCCGTTTCACCGCCACCTCCTCGCCGTTCACCACCCGCGTGGCCACGCTGGCTTTCCCGCTGCGCTACGAACAGATGGCCGACGCGATGCGCACCATCTATGCGCGCCTGCTGGGCGGCCAGAACGGCGGCGTGCGCTTCGTGGGCCAGTCCGCACCGATGAGCCACGTCAATGCGCTGATCCGCCAGGTGGCACCGTTCGACTCCAGCGTGCTGGTGCTGGGCGAGTCGGGCACCGGCAAGGAAATGGTGGCGCGCTCAATCCACGACAGCTCGCCGCGCCGCGACAAACCCTTTGTGGCGATCAACTGCGGCGCGATTCCCGCCGAGCTGCTGGAAAGCGAATTGTTCGGCCATGAGAAGGGCTCGTTCACCGGCGCCATCAACACCCGCAAGGGCCGCTTCGAGATGGCGGAAGGCGGCACGCTGTTTCTCGACGAGATCGGCGACATGAGCCTGCCGATGCAGGTGAAGCTGCTGCGCGTGCTGCAGGAGCGCGTGTTCGAGCGCGTCGGCGGCAACAAGACCCAGCATTGCGACGTACGCATCATCGCCGCCACCCATCGCAACCTTGAGCAATCCATCACCAACGGCCAGTTCCGCGAAGATCTGTTCTACCGCCTCAGCGTGTTTCCGCTGGAGTTGCCCGCGTTGCGCGAGCGGCTGGAGGATCTGTCCGTGCTGATCACCGAATTCAACCAACGGCTGGCCCGCCGCGGCTTGGGCGTGGTGCGCTTCGGCACCACCGCGATGCACGCGCTGCAGGCCTATCCGTGGCCCGGCAATGTGCGCGAACTGTCCAACCTGGTCGAGCGCATGGCCATCCTGTTCCCGCATGGCGAAGTGCGCGCCAGCGAGCTGCCCGAGAAATACCGCGGCCAGCAGGCATGCGAAGACGCACGCAGTTCCGACCTGCTGGCGATGATGGAGGGCCGCGCCCCCGCCGTGGCCGACATCAGCGAAGCTCGCCCGCCCGTGTCCACCCTGGGCCTGTTGCCGGAGGACGGCCTGGACCTGAAGGATCACCTGGCCGACATCGAAGTCGGCCTGATCCGCCAGGCGCTCGACGCCACCGGCGGTGTCGTCGCCCACGCCGCCCGCCTGCTGCACATGCAGCGCACCACCCTGGTGGAAAAGCTGCGCAAGTACGGGTTGCAGGGGAGCATGGCTGCATAGCAGCGGGATTCGGGATTGGGGATTCGGGATTTGTAAGAGCTCAAGATCAAGAGCGCCCTCATCCGCCTGCGGCACCTTCTCCCGCAAGCGGGAGAAGGGAAAGAGCGCGTTCCCGTTGCGGCGGCGCTCTTCTCTTACGAATCCCAAATTACAAATCCCAAATCCCGGCCCACTGGCACGCCTCGTGCATCCACCTCATGCAAACCTGACACGTGTCGGGATTTCGTCACCCGCCCGCTGTAGATGAGGCAGCCATGAGTACGATCGAAGTCAACAACCTGCTTGCCCAGATGCGCCAGATGACGGCGCAGGTACGTCCGGCGGAAACCGCGTTCAAGGCGGCTCCGGTAGCGGGGCAGCCGGACTTCTCCGCCTTGCTGAAGCAGTCGATCGCGTCGGTGGGACAGACCCAAATGGAAGCAGGCCGCATGGCGGCGAGTTTCGAGCGCGGCGATGCCGGCGCGGATCTGGGCCGTACCATGATCGCGATGCAGAAGGCCGACTTGTCATTGCGCAGCATGGTCACCGTGCGCAACAAGCTCGTCGACGCGTACAAGGACATCATGAACATGCCGGTCTGACGCACGCTTCGTCCACCGCCGACTCCCTTCATAGAAAACGAGCAGCCCCATGGCCGACAACGGCATCGCGACCACCGACAACAACGGTCGCCTTGATACCTTCAAGCAGCTTTCCCGGAACCCGGCGGCGCGCCAGCTCATGTTGCTGGTGGCCGTGGCCGGCGCGGTGGCGCTGGGGGTTGCCGTGGTGCTGTGGTCGCGCGGGCCGAACTATGGCTTGCTGTATGCGGGGCTCGGGCAGAACGACGCCGCCGCGATCACGCAGCAGCTGCAATCCGCCAACACGCCGTTCAAGCTCAGCAGCGATGGCTCGTCGATCATGGCGCCGGCCGCTGACCTGGCCGCGCTGCGGCTGAAACTTGCCGGCCAGGGCCTGCCGCAGGGCACGGCATCATCCACCGCCACGGGCGGCGATTCGCCATTCGGCATGAGCGACCTGGCCGAGCGCACCCGCTACCAGCAACTGCTGGAAACCGACCTGGGCAACACCATCAGCGGGCTGCAGTCCGTGCGCTCCGCGCGCGTGCACCTGGCCTTGCCCAAGCCGTCGGCCTTCATTCGCGACAACCGTCCGGCCACCGCCTCGGTGCTGGTGACGCTGTACCCGGGCCGTCAGCTGGACGCCGGCCAGGTGGCGGCGATCGTGCACCTGGTGTCGGCCAGCGTGCCGGATCTGGATACGCGCCAGGTATCGGTGATCGACCAGCAGGGCCAGTTGCTCACCACCGACCCGGACAGCCCCGGCGCCATCGGCGACAGCCGCCTGCGCCTTTCCACCCGTATCGAAAACACCTACGCCGAACGCATCGAACAATTGCTGACCCCGCTGGTGGGGCCGGGCAGGGTGCGGGCGCAGGTGTATGCGGATCTGGATTTCAGCCAGACCGAGAAAGCCACCGAAACCTTCGGCCACGACCACCCGGCGCTGCGCAGCGAACAGACCAGCAGCGAACGCCGTGGCGATGGCGCCCAGGGCGGCGTGCCCGGCGCGCTGAGCAACCAGCCGCCTGCGCTGGTGGCGCAGCCGACCGCGGCCAATCCGGATGCGGGCGCGGCCAACGCCAAGCCCGATCCGAAGGCAGTCACCGGTACCGGTACCACCACCACGACCACCAGTACCGCCGATACATCCAGCAGCGCCACCCGCAATTACGAACTGGACCGCACCATCAGCCACGTCAGCGATCCGGCCGGGCGACTGGCGCGGCTCACCGTGGCAGTGGTGCTGGACAACAAGCTGGTCAGTGGCGGCGTCGACAAGGGCGGCGATCCGAAGCCGGCCACCAGCGTGCCGTTTACCGCGCAGGAGCTGCAACACCTCACCGACCTGACCAAGAACGCGGTGGGCTTCAACGCCGCGCGCGGCGACAGCGTCAGCGTGGTCAACCAGTCGTTCCAGCGCGATCCCTCGCCCGAGGCCTTGCCGGATACGCCGTTCTGGCAGCGGCCGGGCATGATGGATCTGATCAAGCAGGGCGTCGGTATCCTGCTGGCACTTCTGGTAGCGTTCGGCGTGCTGCGGCCGCTGTTGAAAGGGCTGTTGCGAGGGGAGGCTCCGGCGCGCGCATTGCCGTCGCCGATGCCGCAGATTTCCGTACGCGTCGATGACGAACCGCAGGGAGCGGACGAACCGGCGCGGCTGCACAACACACCCGCGCTTGCCTACGAGCAACGCGTGGGATCGGCTCGCCGGATGGTGACCGAGAACCCGAAACAGGTGGCTCAGGTGGTAAAGAACTGGGTGAGCGAAGATGGCAGTTGATCAATCCAAGATTTCCGGTGCGCAGCGCGCGGCCATTCTGCTGCTGACGCTGGGCGAAGAGGACGCTGCCGAAGTGCTCAAGCACCTCAGCGCGCGCGACGTGCAGGCGGTGGGGTCGGCCATGGCCGCCCTGTCCGGTGTATCGCGCGAGCAGGTCGAGGTGGTGCTGGACAAGCTCGACGCCGACATGGGTCAGCAGACCGCGCTGGGCGTGGGCACCGAGGAGTACATCCGCAAGATCCTCGTCAACGCGTTGGGCGAGAACAAGGCCGGCGGCCTGATCGACCGCATCCTGCTGGGACGCAGCAGCAAGGGCCTGGAATCGCTGAAGTGGATGGAGAGCCGCGCCATCGCCGAGATGATCAACCAGGAGCATCCGCAGATCATCGCGCTGGTGCTGGCGCATCTCGAACCGGACCAGGCCGCCGAGGTGCTTGGCTACCTGCCCGAGCGCGTGCGCAGCGACGCGGTGATGCGTATCGCCACGCTCGACGGCGTGCAGCCGCATGCGTTGAACGAGCTCGATGAAATCATGGAGCGTCAGTTCTCCGGCACCACCAAGAAGCTGAAGTCCGCCAACGTGGGCGGGCTCAAGGCCGCCGCCGACATCCTCAATGCGATGGAGGCCAGCCGCGAGACCGAGTTGATGGGTGCCATCCGTACCCACGACGAAGCCCTCAGCGGGCGCATCGAGGATCTGATGTTCGTGTTCGAGGACCTGGCCGAGCTGGACGACCGCGGCATGCAGACGCTGCTGCGCGAAGTGCCGTCGGGCACCTTGATCACCGCGTTGAAGGGGGCCGAACCGGCCATCCGCGAAAAGATCTTCGCCAACATGTCCAAGCGTGCCGCCGACATGATGCGCGATGACCTGGAAGTGAAGGGTCCGGTGCGCCTGAGCGACGTCGACGCGGCGCAGAAGGAGGTATTGGTGATCGCCCGGAAGTTGTCCGATGCCGGCCAGCTCAACCTGTCCTCCAGCGGCGATGAGTTCGTCTGATGGTCTCGGTCGTCAGCAACGGGCCTGATGTGCAGCGTTGGGAATTGCCCAACGTTGGCAACGGCGAGTTGCCGAACCGCCGCAAGGACGACCCGCCGCAACCGACCGTGCGCGAACTCGAAGCGCTGGAGCAGCAGGCGCGCGAGGAGGGCTACGCCGCCGGCCGTGCCGAAGGGCTGGCCGCCGCGCGGCAGCAGCTGCAGCAGAACATGGCGCGCTTCGACGCGCTGTGCGAAGCCGCCGCCCGTCCGCTGCAGGCACTCGACGACCGCACCGAGCAGGAGCTGGCACGGCTGGCGATCGTGATGGCGCGACGCGTGGTGGCGCGCGAGCTGCAACTGTCGCCCGACTTGATTGCCAAAGCCGTGCGCCAGGCTGCCGCGGCCTTGCCGGCCGCCACGCGCGACCTGCGCGTGCATCTTCACCCCGACGATCTGGCCTTGTTGCGTGAGCTGGGCGCGGTCGAAAGCCATTGGCAGCTGCATGCCGACGCCAGCCTGACGCGCGGCGGCTGCCAGCTGGAAAGCGAACGCTCCCGTCTCGATGCCACCGTCGAAGCGCGCCTGGCCGCGGTGGTCGACGCGGTGCTCGGTGATGATGTGGACGACGAGGCTGGCGCATGAACGCCCAGGCCGACACCGTCGCGCGCCAGCTGTCGTGGCAGCAGAAGCTGGCCCGGCGCACGGCGCGTGCGGAGACCGTGCGCACGCTGGCGGTCGAAGGCTGCCTGCGGCGGGTCGTGGGATTGACGCTGGAGGCGGAAGGTTGCGAAGCCGCGCTCGGCGCGCGCTGCCTGGTCGACACCGCCGACGGCGCGCAACTGGATACCGAAGTCGTGGGCTTTGCCGACGAACGGCTGTTGCTGATGCCGGTCGGCGACATGCACGGCGTGTTGCCCAACGCCCGCGTCCGTCCCTGCGCGCATACCCGCGGCCTGCCGGTGGGTCATGCGCTGCTGGGCCGTGTGGTGGGCGCCGATGGCATACCGCTGGATGGCCTGGGTCCGCTGGAATCCGATGAACATGCGGCGCTGAAGCGCGAGCCGATCAACCCGATGGCGCGCAAGCCCATCGATGCGCCGCTGGACGTGGGCGTGCGTGCGATCAATGCCTTGCTTACCGTGGGTCGCGGCCAGCGACTGGGCCTGTTCGCCGGCTCCGGCGTGGGCAAATCCACCTTGCTGGGCATGATGACGCGCTATACCAACGCCGATGTGGTGGTGGTGGGGCTGATCGGCGAGCGTGGCCGCGAGGTGAAGGAATTCGTCGAGCACACGCTGGGCGAGGAGGGCCGCCGCCGCGCCGTGATCGTGGCCGCACCGGCCGACGCGCCGCCGCTGAAACGCCTGCGCGGCGCGCAGTACGCCACCGCCATCGCCGAGTGGTTCCGCGACCGCGGCATGCGCGTACTGCTGCTGATGGACTCGATCACCCGCTACGCCCAGGCCCAACGCGAAATCGCGCTGGCCATCGGCGAGCCGCCGGCAACAAAGGGTTACCCGCCGTCGGTGTTCGCGATGATGCCGGCACTGGTCGAGCGCGCCGGCAACGATGCGGACGGCCGTGGTTCGATCACCGCGTTCTACACCGTGCTTACCGAGGGTGACGACTACCGCCACGATCCGATCGCGGACGCGGCGCGCGCCATTCTGGATGGCCATATCGTGCTGTCGCGCGACCTGGCCGAAGCCGGGCATTACCCGGCCATCGACATCGAGGCGTCGATCAGCCGCGTGATGCCGGCGGTGGTGGCACGCGAGCACTTGCGCGCGGCGCAGCGCTTCCGCCAGGTCTATTCCGCCTATCGCCAGCAGCGCGACCTGATCGCGGTAGGCGCGTACCAGAAGGGCTCCGACCCGCAGGTCGATCTGGCCATCGACATGTGGCCGCAACTGCGCGCCTTCCTGCAACAGGAGGTGGATGAACCGATGACGCTCGAAATGGCCATCACCAAACTCGATGCACTGGCCGAGCAGGTGCCCGGATGAGCTCGCGCGCCGTGCAATTGCAGCCGGCGGTGGACCAGGCGAAGCAGCGCACCGAGGAGGCGCTGGCGCAACTGGCCTTGCAACAGCAGCAACTGGCCAAGGCCGAGCACCAGCTGGGCGAGCTGAAGCGATACCGCCAGGAATATGCCAGCAACGGCGACGGCAGCTTGACCGTGAGTGCGCTGCTGAACCGTCAGAAATTCGTCGAACGCATCGACCAGGCGATCGCGCAGCAGACCAGCGAGGTCGCCCGCCTGCAGCGCCTGCTCGACCAGGTGCGCGGCCGTTGGCACCAGGCGCATGCGCGCGAAAGCGCACTCGACAGCGTGATCGAACATTGCCTCGAAGAGGAGCGCCAAGCCGCCGACCGCCACGAGCAGGCCGAGATCGACGAACGCATGCAGTACCGGCGGCCACGCTGATGGCGCGGATCTTGCCTTTTATTCGGGGTATGCAGGGTGCGCCGGACGCACACCTGCTACCTGTTTTTCGCTACCCGGCGTGCGCGCGGACTGTTGTAGCCCACGCACGCCTCTGCTGACGGAGTCACTTCGCCATGACCGCTACCGCCGCTGTTCTCCCCGCCGCCGTTCCGCGCGCCACATCGACGCCCGAGCCGCGCGACGCGGCATCCAGCCCCGGCAAGTTCGATCGGCAACTCGATGCCGCCCGCCAGAAGCAGGCCTCGCCCGCTGACGACGGCAAGAAGGCGCCGTCCGGCGATCAGGCCAACAAGACGGCAGACACGCCACCACCTGCCGCGAGTGTGCCGGCGACCGTGCCCACCAAAG
>DATJCF010000109.1:0-16016 GCA_035514935.1 Rhodanobacter sp.
AGCCGCTTCAGCTTGGACGTTTCCAGGAAGCGGTCGAGCACGGTGGCGGTGATGTCGTCCAGGCTGCTGCCGCGCGCATCGAGCGCGCGGTCGAGCATGCGGTGGCCGAAATCCACCGCGTCCTCGTGCTGCAGGTGTTTCAGGTACTGGCGGATCGCGGTGCGCGCCTTGCCGGTCACCACCGATTCCAGCCAGGCCGGATTGGGCAGCGCCGATGGCGCGGTGATGATCTCCACCAACTGGCCCGACTCCAGCCGCGCGCGCAGCGGCAGCAGCTT
Source organism: Rhodanobacter sp. (assembly GCA_035514935.1). GTDB lineage: Bacteria > Pseudomonadota > Gammaproteobacteria > Xanthomonadales > Rhodanobacteraceae > Rhodanobacter. Next base: position 279 of record DATJCF010000109.1, read on the forward strand.
CTTGTCGACGCGCGCGGCCACCGCGTGGTCGCCCACGTCGGTGTGCACGGCGTAGGCGAAATCCAGCGCGGTGGCGTTGCGCGGCAGCGACAGGATGTCGCCGCGCGGTGTGAACAGGTAGACCTCGTCGGGGAACAAGTCGATCTTGACGTTCTCGATGAACTCGGCCGACGAGGTGGTGTTCATCTGGCTGTCGGCCAGCGACGACAGCCACTCGCGTGCCCGTGCCTGCGCGCTGTTGGCCGGGCTGCTCTCGGTCTTGTAGGCCCAGTGCGCGGCCACGCCGCTCTCGGCGAACGAATCCATCTCGGCAGTGCGCAACTGCACTTCGATCGGCGCACCGAACGGCCCCAGCAGCACGGTGTGCAGCGACTGGTAGCCGTTGGCCTTGGGGATCGCGATGAAATCCTTGAAGCGGCGATCGACCGGCTTGTACAGCGCGTGCACCACGCCCAGCGCCATGTAGCAACTCATCACGCTGTCGGTGATGACGCGGAAGCCGTACACGTCCATCAGCTGCGCGAAGCTCTTGTGCTCGTTGCGCATCTTCGAATAGATGCTCCACGGCGACTTGATCCGCCCCACCACGCGCACGGTGAGGTGGTCGGAAGCCAGCCGCGCGGCCAGTGCCGATTCGATCTTGCCCATCGCTTCGCGGCGGTTGCCCAGCGCGGCGCGGATACGCTCGCGGATCACCCGGTAGCGATCGGGATAGAGCGTGCGGAAGCCCAGGTCCTGCAGTTCGGCCTTGAACTTGTTCATGCCCAGGCGCTGCGCGATCGGGGCATAGATCTCCAGCGTTTCGCGCGCGATGCGGCGGCGCGAGGCGGAGTCCTTGGCGCCCAGCGTGCGCATGTTGTGCAGGCGGTCGGCCAGCTTGATCAGGATCACGCGCAGGTCGCGCGCCATCGCCAGCAGCATCTTGCGGAAGCTTTCCGCATCGGCTTCCTGGCGGCTGCCGAAACGCATCTTGTCGAGCTTGGTGACGCCGTCGACGAGCTCGGCCACTTCCTCGCCGAATTCGCCAGCCAGCGCCTCGCGGCTGAGCTCGGTGTCTTCAAGCGTGTCGTGCAGGATCGCCGCGATGATGGTTTCGGTGTCCAGCCCCAGCTCGGCCAGGATGCCGGCTACCGCCACCGGATGGGTGATGTAGGGCTCACCGCTCTTGCGTGACTGGCCGAGGTGGGCGCGCGCGCCGATTTCGTACGCCAGCAGTACGCGCTGCACCTGCGCTTCAGGCAGGTAGGCAATGCGCTCCTTCAGCGCCAGTACGTAAGGCGGCAACGTGGACACATCCACATTGTCGCGATCGCCCAGCGCGGTCATTGCCTGTGGCGCCGGATCAGGCGCCAGCCTCGCACGGGCGCGAGGCCATGTCGGTGGCCATGCGAAGCGCAGCCATCAACGAACCAGCGATGCTGGTCCGGTAGCCTGCGAACGCTTGATGGCCATCGAGGATCATCAGTCTTCCCCGCCCTTGGAAAGGTCGTCGTCCACCTCGGCCGCGGCCCACTCCAGCGCTTCGCGCTCGGCGCGCTCGCGCTCGCTCTTGTCGATTTCGTCGATCGTGGCCTGGTCGATGCGGCGGTCGGCGATCTCGCGCAGCGCCAGCACGGTCGGCTTGTCGTGACCGGGGTTGACCGCCGGTTCGGCGCCCTTTTCCAGCTGACGGGCGCGCTTGGTCGCCATCAACACCAGCTCGAATCGGTTGTCGACTACCTCAAGGCAGTCTTCCACGGTAATGCGTGCCATTGCGAAATCCTTAGAGAAAAAAATGACTTATCTGACCGAGCAGTGTAGGGCAGCACAGGCGTGACTGGCAATGCGCGCACCATGTATCCTGTTGGGCGCTGTCGCCGCGCGCGGCCCAACGTACGCTGCCCGGAAAACCGCGCAAAATACAAGACTCTGCAGTACACTTATGCGCTCTCCTACCCCGTGAGCCCGGGCCCCCTCATGCCTTCCCTGCTTCAATCCCCTCGATTGCGCTGGTTCGCGACGCTGATTGCCGTGGCGTTGCTGGCCGGCTGCACGATTGCCAAGCCACGTACCGACGATCCACTGGAAAAGTACAACCGCAAGGCCTACCAGTTCAACGATGCAGTGGACCAGGCCGTGATCCGCCCGGTTGCCGCGGGCTACCGCAAGATCACCAACCCGCCCGTGCGCCGCTCGGTCAGCGATTTCTTCACCAATATCCGCATGCCGATCACGGTGGCCAATGACTTGTTGCAGGCGCGCCCGAAGCAGGCGCTGCAGAGCACCGGCCGGTTTCTGGTCAACCTGACCCTGGGCATGGGCGGCTTCCTGGACCCGGCCAGCAAGTTCGGCATTCCGCTGGAAGACAACGACTTTGGCGTGACACTGGCGCGCTGGGGCTTGCCCGATGGCGATTACCTGGTGCTGCCGCTGCTGGGGCCGTCGACGGTGCGTGACATGTGGCGCATGCCGGTGGACAGCTATTTCTTCGATCCACTGAGCCTGTACGCCGACAACCACCATTACAACGGGCTGCAGTACCTGCCACAGGCGATCTACCTGATCACGCTGCGCTCGCGCGCGATCGACGCGGAAAATTTCCTGAAGTCGGCCTACGATCCCTACGTTTTCATGCGTGACGCCTACCGCCAGCAGCGCTTGTACCGGATCTACGACGGCAGCCCGCCTGCCGCCGTCATCCAGCAGATGCAGGGCCTGGACGACGACAATTTCGATCCCGAGGAATTGCTCGACCAGCAGCATCAGTGGGAAAAAGCGCACCCGAAGCAGGCCACGCAGCAGTAGCTTGGCGTCACTGCAAAACGACGAAGGGGCCTTGCGGCCCCTTCGTCGTTTCAGCCCATGCACATCGCCAATCAGGCGATCAACTGATCCACCTCGCATACCGTCGCCAGCGCCTGCATGCCCGGCGGCATGCGCACGACGCGCAACGTTTTGCCGGGCAAAGCCGCGACCGCCAGCACGCATGCCAGGCCCGCGCTGTCACTGCGCTGCACCTCACCCAGGTCGAGCCGGTCGAAGCTGCCGACAGCCAGGGCCGCGCTGATGGCCTGCATCGCCGCCGCGGCGGTGCTGAAGCTCAGCACACCGCTCACGCCCAGCGTGCCCGGCTCCGTCGCGGCGACTTGAAACGCTGGCGCAGCGGGCTCGGTCACGAGGCGTCCTTGTTGTCCTTGGCCAGCGTGTCCAGCGCTTTCTCGCCCTGGCTTTCCAGGTTGCCGATCAACTGCTCGATGCCGACCTTGCGGATTTCCGCATCGACCTGGTTGCGGTAATTGGTGACGTAGGAAATGCCTTCGATGATCACGTCGTACGCTTTCCAGTCGCCGCTGCGGCCCTTGCGGAAGGCGTAGTCGATCGACACCAGCTTGCCGTCGTCCAGCACCACCTGCGTGCGCACCACGGTGCGCTTGTCGTTGAGCGAGCCGTTGAACGGCAGCACCTTGACCCGGCCGCGGGTGTAGTTCAGCAGGCCTTCGGCGTAACGATGGGTGATCGAGTTGTAGAACGCCTTGGCGAAACGCTCGCGCTGCTGTGGCGTTGCCTCCCGCGCGTGCCGGCCCAGCACCAGGATCGATGCGTAGTCCAGGTCGAAGTGCGGCAGGAAGACTTCATCGATGACACTGATGAGTTTTTCCTGGTTCCGCTTCAGCTCGTCGCGGTGGCCTTCGATGGCGCTGGCCAACTGGTCGGCGATCGTCTGCACGACCTGCGCCGGGGTCTGCTGGGTGGCGGCCGCCGCCGGGGCGTCCTGGGCAAAGGCCGGCGCGGTGACGACGACACCGAAGGTGATGGCAGTGGCTAGAGCCAGTTTGCGCAACATGGGGTTTCCTTGGTGGGGGCCGGCCGGGTTGGCAGGCGGGGAGACGGGATCACTTTTCGCTGGCTGGCTTCTTGTCGCTGGAGCCGTTTACCAGGAACTTCCCGATCAGGTCCTCCAGTTGCATCGCGGACTGGGTCAGGATCATCTCGTCCCCATCCTTGAGCGTGTCGGGCGAGCCGCCGGGCTGGATCGCAACATACTGCGTGCCGATCAAACCGCTGGTGAATACCGCAGCGGCCGAATCGTCCGGGATCGCGTCGTAGCGCTTGTCGATCGACAGCACCACGCGGGCGTTCAACTGCACCGGGTCGGCGTTCACCGACTGCACGCTGCCGATCACCACGCCGGCCATCTTCACCGGCGCACCGGCGGACAGCGTACCCACATTGGTGAAGTTCGCCTTCACCGTGTAGCTGCCGCCCACGTTGTCGACCACGCCGCCGGCACCGAAGAACTTGCCCAGCATCTCTTCCAGCGGCTGGGTGGACTTGGTCCGTGCCAGCGAGCCGCCGTCGGCCACGATCTGCTTGGCGCTGCCGTATTCAATGCCCACGTACTGGTCGCCGAGCAGGCCGCTGGTGAAGATGGTGGCCACCGAATCCTGCGGGATGTGGTCGTAGTGCTTGTCGATCGAAAGCGTCACATCGGCCACGTCGTGGTCGGGCTTCAGGGTGATCGACTGCACCTGGCCCACCCGCACGCCGGCGATCTTCACCGGGGCGCGTTCTTTCAGCTGGCCGATGTTGGTGAACTGCGCCTGCAACGTGTAGCTGTCGCCCTGGCGGACGTTGGCCACCGAGCTGGTCTGGGTGGCCAGGTAGGCCAGCGCCGCAAAGCCGAGCACGATGAACAGGCCGGTGCCGACGGCATAGGAACTTCTCGGTTGGCTCACGGCAGAATCCTCGGAAAACGATAAGTCATGGCAGTCACATCAGGAAGGCGGTAAGCACGAAATCCAGCGCCAGGATCGCGATGGACGAAGCGACCACGGTGCGCGTCGTGGCATACGCCACGCCTTCGCTGGTCGGTGGCGTGGTGAAGCCCTGGAACACCGCGATCAGCGACACCACCGCGCCGAACGCCAGGCTTTTCAGCAGCACGCCATTGACGATGTCGGTGCGCACGTCGACCACGGCGGTCATGTTCGACCAGAACGTGCCGTTGTCGATCCCCAGCCAGGTCACGCCGACCAGGTGGCCGCCGAACACCGCCATCGCGCAGAACACGCAGCACAGCAGCGGCATCGCGATCAGCCCGGCCAGGAAACGCGGCGTGGCGACGTAGGCGATCGGGTCGACCGCCATCATCTCCATCGCCGAGATCTGGTCGGTGGCGCGCATCAGGCCGATCTCGGCGGTGATCGCGGTACCGGCGCGGCCGGCGAACAGCAGCGCGGTAACCACCGGCCCCAGCTCGCGGTACACCGACAACGCCACCACCATGCCGCTGGCCGAGGTGCCGCCGAAGATCGACAGCACGTGGTACAGCTGCAACATCAGCACCATGCCCACGAACAGGCCGCAGACCATGATGATGGTCAGGCTCATCGCGCCGACGAACCACAGCTGGCGCGTGGTCTCGCGCAGGTGGCGGAAACTGCGCGGGATCGCCGCCAGCAGGGTCAGCAGGAACAGGCCGCAAAGGCCGATCTGCGCCAGCGACTGGGTCACCACGTTGTCGCGTAGCGGTTCGCGCGCGCTCATTTCGTCGCTCCGGCAAAGCCCAGCTCGGTCGCATAGTCGCCGGCCGGATAACGGAACGGAATCGGCCCGTCCGCCTCGCCGCCGAAGAACTGCCGCGTCCACGGCGAGCCGTCGTCGGCGATGGTCTTCGGATCCCCCTGCGCCACCACCTTGCCGTTGGACAGCAACATCACGTGATCGGCGATCTGCTGCACCGCGGCCAGTTCGTGCGACACCAGCACGCTGGTGATGCCGAGGGTCTTGTTCAAGGTGCGGATCAATTTCAATACCTGGTTCAGCGCCACCGGATCGAGACCCACGAACGGCTCGTCGTAGAGGATCAGTTGCGGGTCGAACACGATCGCCCGCGCCAGCGCAACCCGTCGCGCCATGCCGCCGGACAGCTCGTTCGGCATCAGTCGCGCCGCGCCACGCAGGCCCACCGCCTGCAGTTTCATCAGCACCAGATTGCGGATCAGCACCTCGGGCAATTTCGTGTGCTGGCGCAGCGGGAACGCCACGTTCTCGAACACGTCGAAGTCGGTCAGCAAGGCGGAATTCTGGAACAGGTAACCCACGCCCTCGCGCAGCTTGTACAGATCTTCGCGCGACAAGCCGGCCACGTTGCGGCCGTCGACATGGATGCTGCCGGCGTCGGCGTGCATCTGCCCGGTGATGTGCTTGAGCAGGGTGGTCTTGCCGGTACCGCTGGGGCCCATGATCGCGGTGACCTTGCCGCGCGGGATGTCCATGTCCAGCACGTCGAAGATGGTCTTGCCGTTGAGCACCGTGGTCAGCCCGCGGATCCTGACCAGGGTGCCGTCGTCAGCTGGCGGGCGAGCAGGTTGGGTCATGGATGCATCGGCCGGAAAAGGAAACAAGGTAATGGAAGCACATCCACAACGCCATGCCAGCGGCGGCCGTGGATCCCGCGGTCCGCGGCGGCGAACGGCTATGAAGCAAGCAACTCCGCAATCAGCGTTTCATGGCGGCGCCACTGCAACGCACTGCGCTGGCGCACCGCGCGCACGATGGCCTGCAGGTCGTCCAGCGCGTCATTGAAGACGTCGTTGATCAGGATGAAATCGAACTCGTGCGCATGGCCGATTTCCTCGCGCGAATTGCGCAGCCGCCGCTCGATCACCGCAGCACTGTCCGAACCACGACCGCGCAGGCGCCGCTCAAGTTCCGCCCGCGACGGCGGCAGGATGAACACGCTGACACAATCGGGCTTGCTGCGACGGATCTGCTGCGCGCCCTGCCAGTCGATCTCCAGCAACACGTCCCGCCCCTGTGCCAGCAGCGCCTGCACCGTGGTGCCCGACGTGCCGTAGAGGTTGCCGTGCACCTCGGCGTGCTCGAGGAAAATGCCCTCGGCGACCTGCTTCTCGAACGCGTCACGTTCGACAAAATAATAGTGCCGCCCGTACAACTCGCCGATGCGCGGCGGCCGCGTGGTGTGCGAGATCGACAACGAAATCGTCGGCTCACGCTCCAGCAGCGCATTGACCAGGCTGGACTTGCCCGCACCCGAAGGCGCAGCAACGACGAACAGGGTGCCCGCTTCAATCGACATAAAGATGCGAAGCTCCTTTGCCCCCTCTCCCCGGCGGGGAGAGGGTTGTGACCAAAGGGAATCCCTTGCGGAGGGAGAGGGCCCGGTGCTCGCGGCGAACCATCAACCGCGTCTTCACGGCAGAAACCGGCATGCCTTGCTCATTCAATGTTCTGCACCTGCTCACGCATCTGCTCGATCAGCACCTTCAGCTCCACCGCCGCATTGGTGCTGCGCGCATCGATCGACTTGGAACCCAGCGTATTCGCCTCGCGGTTGAACTCCTGCATCAGGAAATCCAGCCGGCGTCCCACCGGTTCCTCCAGCCCCAGCACGCGGCGCGTCTCGCCGATATGCGTGCTGAGCCGGTCCAGCTCCTCGTCCACATCGATGCGGGTGATCTGCAGCACCAGCTCCTGCTCCAGCCGGCCCGGCTCGACCGGTTGCTTCAGGTCGGCCAGCCGCGTTTCCAGGCGGTTGCGCAGCCCGGCGCAGATCTGCGGCATCCAGCCGCGCACGTCGGCCACCACGCGTTCGATCGCATCGAGTTTTTCGCCGAGGATGTCGCCCAGCTTCGCGCCCTCGCGCTCGCGGGTGGCAGTGAGCGCATCCAGCGCGCGGTCGAGCACGTCGAACAGCGCCGCCTGCTGCGCGGCCGGGTCCACCTCGGCCTGCTGCATCACGCCGGGGAAACGCAGCAGCTCGGTGAACTGCACCTGCAAACCGGGGAACAGCGCCGCCATGTCCAGATTCAGTTCGGACAGCCGGGTCAGCAGCGCATTGTTGATCTGCAGCGACTCGCTGCGCGCATCGCTGCCGGTGCGGCGCACGGTGAGATCCAGCTTGCCGCGCGACAGCTTCGCCGCCACCCGCTCGCGCAGTTGCGATTCGAAGCTGCGCAAGTCGTCCGGCAGGCGCGGGCTCAACTCCAGGTAACGGTGATTGACCGTGCGCAGCTCACAGCTGAGCGTGCCCGCGGGGCCGGTGGTTTCGGCACTGGCGTAGGCCGTCATGCTGCGGATCATTCGGTGTTCCCGGACGTGGGTAAAGGACGCAATGGTAAACTCTCCGGTCCCGCCTTGCCCAATCCGGCCAAGCGACGCGAAGGAATCCCCATGAATGCCCCCACCCGCCCCAGCGGCCGCGCCAGCGACCAGCTGCGCACGGTCACCATCGAACGCCACTACACCCGCCACGCCGAAGGCTCGGTGCTGGTGAGCTTCGGCGATACCCGCGTGCTGTGCACCGCCAGCATCGAGGATCGCGCGCCGGCCTGGCTGCGCGGCAAGGGCGAGGGCTGGATCACCGCCGAGTACGGCATGCTGCCGCGCGCCACCAACACCCGCATGCAGCGCGAAGCCGCGCGCGGCGGCCAGGGCGGCCGCACCATGGAAATCCAGCGCCTGATCGGCCGCAGCCTGCGCGCCTGCATCAACCGCCAGGCCCTGGGCGAGCGCGTGATCACGCTGGACTGCGACGTGCTGCAGGCCGACGGCGGCACCCGCACCGCCGCCATCACCGGCGCCTACGTGGCGCTGGCCGATGCCGTCGCCGTGCTGATGAAACGCGAAAACCTGAAGCGCAACCCGATCGTGGGCGCGATCGCCGCCGTTTCCGTCGGCATCTACAAGGGCGCGCCGGTGCTGGACCTGGACTACGCCGAAGATTCCAACTGCGACACCGACATGAACGTAGTGATGAACGACGGCGGCGGTTTCATCGAGATCCAGGGCACCGCCGAAGGCCATGCCTTCCGCCGCGATGAAATGGACGCGATGCTGGCGCTGGCGGAAAAAGGCATCGCCGAACTGGTCGCCGCGCAGCGTGCTGCGCTGCAATCCGATAACGCGGTCGCGCGCTGACGCAATAACTCCCCTCTCCCGCTTGCGGGAGAGGGGCCGGGGGAGAGGGCCGTCTGCGGTCGCCATAACCCTCAAAACGACTCCACCCCGGCACCCCAGGAACCCACCCATGCACCGCATCGTTCTGGCCAGCAGCAACCCCGGCAAGCTGCGCGAGTTCAACGCGCTGTTCGCCGACAGCGGTTGCGAGGTGGTCACCCAGGCCAGCCTGGGCATCGACGATATCGAGGAAACCGGCCTCACCTTCGTGGAAAACGCCTTGCTCAAGGCACGCCACGCATCGCAGCTCAGTGGCCTGCCCGCGCTGGCCGACGACTCGGGCCTGTGCGTGGAAGCCCTCAAGGGCGCGCCCGGCCTGTACTCGGCCCGCTACGCCGGCGGCCACGGCGACAGCGCCGCCAACAACGCGAAGCTGCTGCGGACGCTGGACGGCATCGCGCCCGATCAACGCCGCGCCTTCTTCATGTGCGCGCTGGTGTTGCTGCGCCACGCCGCCGACCCCACGCCGCTGATCGTCGAGGGCCGCTGGCACGGACGCGTGCTGGAAGCACCGCGCGGCCCGGGAGGCTTCGGCTACGACCCGCTGTTCCTGCCCGACGGCCAGACCCAGAGCGCCGCCGAACTCGACCCTGCATTGAAAAACCGCCTCAGCCACCGCGGCCAGGCCATGGCCAAACTGCAAGCGCGGCTGGCCGAGCTGACATGAGCCTGCTGGCGCCACCGCTGTCGCTGTACATCCACATGCCTTGGTGCGTGAAGAAGTGCCCGTATTGCGACTTCAACTCGCATGGCCTGCGCAACACGCCGCCGCCGTACGCCGAGTACATCGATTACCTGCTGGCCGACCTGGACGCCGACCGCGCGGATTTCGGCGCGGCGTTGGCCGGGCGGCCGGTGGTCAGTATCTTTTTCGGCGGCGGCACGCCCAGCCTGTTTTCGCCCGAATTGATCGAGCGCCTGCTCGGCGGCGTCCGCGAACGGCTGCCACTGGCGGCGGATGCCGAGATCACGCTGGAGACCAACCCCGGCACCGTCGAGCACGGCCGTTTCGACGGCTACCTGAAGGCCGGCGTTGACCGCATCTCGTTCGGCGTACAGAGCTTCGACGACGACAAGCTGCGCCGGCTGGGCCGCATCCACTCGGCCGCGGAAGCCGTGCGTGCGGTGAAATCGGCACAGGACGCCGGCTACACCAACATCAATCTCGACCTGATGTACGCCCTGCCCCAGCAGATGCTGGAGGGCGCGCTGGCCGACGTGGATCACGCCGTGGCGTTGCAGCCCACGCATATCTCGCACTACCAGTTGACGCTGGAGCCGAACACCGTATTCGCCGCCAATCCCCCGCCGCTGCCCGATGACGACCACGCCTGGGCCATGCAGGAGGCGTGCGAGGCACGCCTGGCCGCCGCAGGTTACGGCCAGTACGAAATCTCCGCCTATGCCCAACCGGGCCGCCGCTGCGCGCACAACCTCAATTACTGGCGCTTCGGCGACTACCTGGGCATCGGCGCCGGCGCCCACGGCAAGCTCAGCGACGCAGCCAGCGGGCAGGTACGGCGGCGCTGGAAATCGCGCAATCCGCGCACCTACATGGACGCCGCAGGCACGCCCGCGCGTATCGGCGGCGACCAGATCGTCACGGCCGGCGAGCTGCCGTTCGAGTACATGTTGAACGCGCTGCGACTGATCGATGGTGTGCCGCTGCAGGATTTCAGCGAGCGTACCGGCCTGCCATTGACCACGGTCGCCACCCGGCTGAATGACGCGCAACAGCGCGGCTGGCTGCATCCCGATCCGCAGCGGTTGCGCACCACCGCGCTGGGCCAGCGTTTCCTCAATGACGTGATCGCCAGCTTCCTGGCGTGAGCGGCAGTGACAAAACGCTCATGGTTGCATCACCGCATCGGGAATAGACTCGGCCTATCGCGTTGTCCGGGATCACCTTGAAGATCGAGCTCACCGAAGACGCGCCGTCCCCTGAAAAGCCTGGCTGGCCGGCGCGCACACAACGACTGGTGGATGAAGTACGCGGCCTCTGCGCCACCTGGCTGCACGAGCCGCTGCGCGCGTGCCTGGGCGATTTCGACCGCCGCCTGCACGACAAATCCGACCGCACGCGCAGCCACGTGGATCAGCAGCGCTACCTGGCCACGCGGCAAACCCTGCTACAGGGGCGGCAGGTTTTCGAAGAGCGCTTCGTGGCCAGCATCGACCGTGCGTTTGCGCAGATCGGCACCGCCACGCCACCCACCGCGAAGAAACCGGGACTCACGCTGAGCCTGCTCGATGCGGTCGAACACGAACTGACCGCCGCGCTGGATCAGCTGGTGGCACGCAACGAGGCGCGCAACGGCCCGTTGCTGGTGGAGCTGAGCTATCGCCTCGCCGTGCTGGTGGCGGCGCCGCCGCTGGAAGGCGAACGGCTGCCGCTGGGGCCGCAGGCCATGGCCGCCGCATTCCGCGACGCCAGCGCCGCGCTCAATCTGCCCAGCGAGCACGACGTGCTGCTGTTGCAAAGCCTGGAAAGCACCCTGGTGCCCGGGCTGGCCGGGTTGTATGAAATCATCAATCGCCACTTGCTCGCCGAAGGCCTCCTGCCGCGCCTGCGCGCGTTTCCCATGGCGCGCACACCGGTGCGCAAGCAACCGCCCTTGTCGCTGGAAACCGCGATGCCGCCGGCGCCCGCCACGCCACCAGGCAAAACCACGGCGGCCAGCGCACTGGATCTGCTGCGCGAACCGTGGATCCGTCGCCGGCGCGCCAGCCCGGCTCGCAACGATGCCGGCCTGGTGGCCACGGAAGAGGAGTTGCGCGCCGCGCTGACCGCGTTGCAACAGCGCCCCAGCCTGATCCCCGGCCATGTCGGCGGCGCTCCCGCCAGCGCGACGCAACTGCGCCGTGCGCTGCTTGGTTGCCTCGACGTGGCCGGTGCCAGCAAGGCGCCATCGTTTGCCGATGTCGCCAACGTGCGTCTTGGCGACGAGCAGGACGACATCCTAGAGCTGGTGGCGCGGCTGCTGCAGTCGCTGGCCGGCGCCATGCGCCCGGCCGGCAAGGCCCGCGCGCTGCTCGGCGATCTGCAGCTGCCGCTGCTGCGCCTGGCGTTCGCCGACCCGGGTTTCTTCGAGGCGGGGCATCCGGCCCAGTCGCTGCTGGGCACGTTTGCCGACGCGGCGCGCGACTGGATCGAAGACAGCGACAGCGAGGCCGATCGCGGCGTCATCAGCTCACTGCACCAGTTGGTGGATCGCACCATCTGGGAGCCGCCCGCCGCCGCGCTCTACACCGCGTTGCAGGGCCAGCTCGATGCCTATCTGGCGCAACTGCAACGCAAATCGCAGCTGGCCGAGCGGCGTCATGTGGAGGCGATGCAAGGGCACGACCGGCTGGAGCAGGCGCGCCAGCGCGCGGCGCAGCTGATGGCCGAGCGCAGGGACCCCAGCCGCCCGGAAGGCGGCCTGCGCGGGCTGATCGACCGTGCCTGGACCGACGTGCTGGCGCTGACCCTGCTGCGCCACGGCGAACAGAGCGACGCGTTTTCCAGCCGGCTGCTCATCACCGACCAGCTCTGCGGCAGGCGCCCCGTCAGCAACCAGCACGCCCTGCGTCATGGGCTGGAAACCGGCCTGCAACAGATCGGCATGCCGGTGGAAGAAAGCACGGAACTGGCCCAGTGGCTGTTCGCCAGCGACGCCGACCCGGCATCGCGCGGCCCCAGTACCACCAGCCTGGCGATGCGGCTGAAACATCGCCTCGGTGAAGTGCCGGCGGCGGACGCGACAAGCAACCGTGGCGATGATGAAACCGACCCGCGCGTGCGCGAGGCGCTGCAGCAGTTGCGGCAGAAACCCGCGGGCGACTGGTTCGAATTCGCCGCCACGCAAAGCGCGCCCATCCGTGCGCGCAAGCTCGCCTGGTACGCCCCGCATGGCGGGCGTTGCCTGTTGCTCAACCGGCGCGGCCAGCCGTGGGAAAACATCACCTTGTCGCAACTGGCGCAAAAACTGGTCACCGGCGAGGCACGGCCCTGCACCGCCCGGAAACCATCCTCGCTACCACCCGCCTGGCGCGCCATGACCGACGCCCTGCAGCAACCGTGATGGCTGGTGCCACGGCGCCCGTCGCGCGCGCCCCACAGCCGCTGAAACAGCATGACACGCCGACGACAACCGGCATAAACTCGTCGTTCCGGAAAACGACGGGATCTGCCATGGACGCGGAGCAGCTTCGACGCGGTTCACTTGTGTCCGACCCAGCGCCAGATACCAGTCGCGGCCGCTGGCCGGCCCGGGCCCAGCGTTTGCTGGAAGACATCTGCGCCCGCTGCGTGGCCGAGCTGCACCAGCCCCTGCAACGAAGCCTGGCCGCGTTCGACCAGCACATCTTCATGCGCGCCGAGAAAGCGCACCAGGCCAGCGAGCAACAGGAATACTTCGCCACCCGCCAACGGGTGCAGCAGGATCGCGCGGCCCTGGGCCAGCGTTTCGCGAACCGGCTGGTGGTCTCGTTCGACCGCATCGGCCATCACACCCCGGCGCCGACAAATCACCTGGGCACCTGGGACCAGCTCGAACTGCTTGACCCGGTCGAACACGAGCTGAGCATGACGCTGGAGCAGTTGTCGGCCCGCGCCGAGGCGCGCCACGGCACCGTGCTGCATGAGCTTGGCTACCGTCTCGGCGTGCTGGTCGCCGCCCCGCCGCTGGAGGGCGAGGCGCTGCCGAACGGCCCCCGTGCGCTCATCCACGCGTTCCACCATGTCAGCAGCTCGCTCGCCCTGCCGCTGCCGCAGCAGCAGACCTTGCTGCATTGTTTCGACCAGTCCGTGCTGCGCACGCTGGGGCCGCTGCTGGCCGCGGTGAACGCGCGGCTGCTGGACGACGGCATCCTGCCGCGCTTGCGCGGCACGCAGCTGCCGCGCCACGTCGCCAGCCGGCCGCATGCCGTACCCACGCCCGACGCCGCGCCAGCGGCTGCCGCGCGAAATGCCCCGGCGGCGCACGAGCCGATCGCCGTGCTCGAATCGCTGCGCGACCTGCTGGCGCAGCAGCGCAGCATCGACGGCGCCGGTAGCGGCCAGCCCGCCGGTCGCGCCGCCAGCCCGGAAGAACTTCAAACCGCACTCACCGCGTTGCAGGCGCACCTGGTCGCCGTCACCGACCACGCCAGTCGCGAGTTGCGCAGCGCCCAGCGCCTGCGCGACGAGCTTCTGGTCCACCTCAACAGCGGCAAACCCGCCGACGCGCCACGCACCGAACTGAGCGGCGAACAGGGCGACACGGTGGAACTGGTGGCGATGCTGTTCGAGCAGCTCGGCGAACAGTTGCAGCGCAACGGCAATGCCAAGGCGCTGCTCGGCGGCCTGCAGTTGCCGCTGCTGCGCATGGCGATGACCGACCACGATTTCTTCGAACGGCCCGAACACCCGGCGCGGCAGTTGCTGGATACTGTCACCACCACCGCCAACGACTGGTTCGACGGCGGCGACGAGGAAAGCAACCGGCCGCTGGCGGCCAAGCTGGAACAACTGGTGTCGCGTGCACGGCAGGAGCCGCCCAGCGCGGACTTGTACGCCAGCCTGCTGGCCGACATCAAGCGCCACGTCGAAGTGCTCAGCCGCAAGGCGCAGGCGGCCGAACATCGTCATCTGGAAGCCGCGCAAGGTCGCGAGCGGCTCGACCAGGCCCGCCAGCGCGCCACCGAACTGATGGCCGAACGCTTCGCGCAGTCGCCGCCGCGCGGCCTGCTGCGCGCGCTGCTGGATCGCGCCTGGTCCGACGTGCTGGCGCTGACCCTGCTTCGCCATGGCGAGGACAGCGAGGCCTTCGCGGCGCAGCTGCAGGTCACCGACCAGTTGCTGGGGCGGGTGCCGACGACGGACCGCCAACAACTGCGCAAGGATGTGGAAACCGGCCTGCAGCAGATCGGCATGCATGCGGAGGAGGCCGAACAGGTCGCCCAACGCCTGCTGGGCATCGACAGCGTCGATCCGGCGGTGGACCTGCCCAGTGCCACCGACCTCGCCCTGCGCCTGAAACATCACCAGCGCCTGGGCGAGCAATCCGATCAGCCCGAACCAACGGCGCAGATCCAGCCAGCCGTCGACGCGCGCGAACGCGAGATCCAGTTGCGGCTGCGGCAGATGCCGTTCGGCAGCTGGTTCGAGTTCGAGGACCCCGCCACCGGCCAGATCACCCGACGCAAGCTCAGCTGGTACTCGCCCATGTCCGGCCGCTGCCTGATGGTGACGCGGCGCGGCCAGCGCGGCGAGGAAATGACCCTGGCGCAACTGGCCCATGACATCGCCCGCGGCCACGCGCGCGAAATGCCCACGCCGCGCGAAAGCCTGCTCGACCGCGCCTGGCACGGCCTGACCGGCGCCTTGCGCCAATCCACCACCCCGAGCGCCCTGGCGCAGGGACACCGTCGCCCATGAATTCACCCGACAACCCCGCCAACCAGCGCCGCAGCGAGCGCAAGCCGATCAACTTCACCGCCGTGGTGACCGACGTGATCAGCGGTCATCCGCTGGGCCACCTGGGCAACCTGTCCGTGGGCGGCATGATGCTGATCAGCTCCAAGGCACCGCGCAGCGAGGCGCTGTACCAGGTCAGCCTGACTCTGCCGGCGCAGCCCGGCCTGCAACCGTCGCAGCCGATCGAAGTGGGCATCCAGGAACAATGGCAGGCCGCCGCCGCCAGCCCGGGGCAGATCTGGGCCGGCTATCGCATCGTGGCGATCAGCGATGCCGACGCCGGCCACCTGGACCGCTGGCTGGCGCAAGCCTGACCTTCTTCACTGGCCGGCCACCCG